>CALUSW010000014.1 GCA_944323535.1 Candidatus Gastranaerophilales bacterium
TAAACTTCTGTTTATGTTTCAAGTTGTTTTATACAATCAATACAGTTTTTGTTACGAAAATAAAAAGGGAACTCATAAGCATGAGAACTCGTGAGGCATTGCATGCCCGTATGATTGCAGGGTGTAAAGCTCGGCAGATCAAAGGGAAATCTAAACTGGATATACACAGAAATGATATACTTAAATTGATTAGCTTAGGTGTGCCAAAAACCTTAATAGCAAAGCAATTTAATACGACACTAGATTATATTATAAATAAATTAGCAATATCTAAGCAAATTAAAAGATAGATCCTCTGAACAACACACCATACCATTAAGGTACTGCTGGGATTACCCAACGTTGTTTTAGCCAGACGCTAATCTATCCATAAATATTATACACCATGCCTATTTTGTTTTCAATCTTTTACTAAGTTTTCTTAAGAATTCGTTTATCCAAATATACTTTTCTTGCTCTAATATATCCGTATCACTTGGAAATAACTTTAAGCCATAACCTAAACATTTTCCATTGTGAACAAATATATTGTTACTTAACTTCATATAATAATAAGGTTCAACATCTCCATCATATTGATTAGGTTCAAATGCTTGGTAAGTTGAACTTGCAACTATATCTGCCAATTGTAAGCATTTTGACTGGCTCTTTGTCAAAGGTTTGATACTAAGCACGTATTGTTCACAATCGATAACCTTACGAATATATGTTTCTAATTCATCATAATGAGTGTTTCTACGGTGTTCAAAAATAAAATTAGCCTTAGCTTTTTCGCTCTTTAGATATATAGTTACTTTTTCTAGCAATAGTTTGCATGCATAATTATATAGCACGGACTTAACCTGTAATGCCCCTTTTAACATCTCCTTTTGAAACACAACAGAGATAACTGTAAAATCTCTAAATTGCTCTAACCGATTTACGCATACTTTCTTTTTCTCGTGAGACATTTTGTAGAAATGCAGGGGTGCTAATATATCTTTTTGCTGGTATTTAAGTATTTTCTTAATATCATTTACAATGCTTGCTAATTTCTGGTCTAATTCTTGTCTAACAATAATAGCAGATAATACAAAGAATTTACTACTCCCTCGCCCTTTACCGCATTCAAACTTAAAACCTTCGTCTCCAGCTTCATCTATATATACATTATAATTAATTTCTGCAATCTTTCCTGCTTCCATACCATTAGTGTATATAAACAAATGGTTATGCACACTTACAACTAGCCTTTTTCTAGGATATTACATTAAATTCTATCACTGTATGGCAAAGAATTAATGTAATCTTCCATAAATTGCCAATCAGGAATATAACCCTTTTCAGAATAGGTATAATTATCATCTATAATTGGATTTCCGTTATTGTCTCGTTGGATGGGAAGTCTTAAAATTAAATTCGGTAGTGTTTTATTAGCTTGTCTTCCATATGAGTATCTGTATTGATTTGAAAACAACACGGTACTTATAAACATTTTAACTTTAATGCTGATATCTTCTTTTGATATTAGCAAATAAAGGTCTCTACCGCTGTAAAACGGTCTTTTTTGTACGAAAGTTGATAGTACACTACCACCGCCAGCAACAGTTATCGTTTCTGCGGGTTGAGGTTCTCTCCCTTCAATCTTCTTTACATATGCAGATATGCCATTATTGTCTGCTGTTCTTGCAACAAAAGCAATCCCTTCAGGGTCATCAGAAGTGGTTTCTATGCATGTATTTAACTCCAAATTGATACCATATTTGACTTCAAACAGACTAGAAACAGTAAATTCTTCCCATTTATCTATTTCCAATTCTTTTGCATGACCTGATTTAACTTTGGTTGTAATAGGTTTGTGGTGTAATGACTTTATGTAATCTTCCATAAACTGCCAGTCTGGGATATAACCTTCATCAGAATAAGTCCTGTTTTCATCTATAGTAGGTGTATTATCTTCATTGTGTTTAATAGGTAGTTTTACAATAATTTCTTTAGAGTCGCCTACACGACACTGCCTACCATAAGACCATTTACCATTTTCATTGAATGTGATAATTGAAGTTAGAAACAGTCCTACATTTTGTGTCATTTTATATTTAGGTGCGAATATATTTGCATCGCTTGTAGCACTAAAAGGTTTCCCTTGATAGAATGCTTTACATTCAACTTTGCCAGTTACAATTTTATTCTCACTAAAGTCAGGTGGTAAATCTATCATCTGCCCAACACCATTATTTGTTGCAGAAGCTGACACATAAGGTGTTGTACCATATTCATAGTCATCAGAACTGTAATAGTTCCCAGCACATATATCAAATAATCTTGTTACATTAAACTCTTTCCAGTCTTGTACATTTAATTCCATCGTTATCCCCTGTTATCATCTTCATATACATTACCTTCTTTTACAAGGTAGGATAAGTAGTTATTAAGTGTACGTTGAAAATCATCTGCTGTTAATTTGGTATAATCTGTTTTCATATACGCTTCACATAACCATTCATCATCAGCAGTAACTCTTTCTACAGCTGATTTCCCATCGACTACAGCTTTTTCTTCATATAATTTCAACCATTCTTCTTCAATACTTTTCCACTTAGAAATTGTGAAGTTTCCTTTCTCATCTTTAATAAACTGTTCAACACGTCCTAAGTTCTTTTTCTTAACAAATCCATCATCTTTACAGTAACCAAAAAATGTGCTTCTTGTTGTACCGTCAGGCTTTATATGAGGTTGTCCCAGTGTAAATAGCATACAACAAGCACAAACAGAAGAACCGGGATAGAATATTTCAGCAGGTAGAGAAAATACGGCTTCCAGAGTATTATTTTTAAGCAACACTTCTTTTTCTTTAGTAATAAGACTGCCTGTTCCTATAGCACATGCAAGAGGCAATAAAACCGCTAACTTTACAGGTTTAGGTTGGTCACCATTTTTAATTTTTTCATCATTGAGTTCTTTAATGACATCGGAAAAGTAGTGGACAAAAACCAGTCCTTTTGTTGGGTCTTCTTTACCATCTTTTGCTTTACCCCAATCATTTTTATAGGAATTCGGTATGCTTCTGGGTTTTGCGTTATAAGGCGGATTCATTAAAATGATATTCGGGTCCGCTTCTTTTATAAACTGTTTATAGTCAAAGCAACTACCGAGTTTGATATTAGAATTCCCGTCACCATGAATCAACATATTAGTGACCGACAAACCAAACGCTTTTTCTTCAATTTCAATACCATATATATTATTCTCTTTAACATTTTGTTGAAGTTTTTGAATTTCATTAGTTGAAAGATTTGGTTTCTTACAGTCTGCTAATTCTTTAACCATAGCCTGCACTAGGAAAGATGCACTGCCGCATGTCCCATCCAAAACAACTTTATTACAGTCTACTTCTGTTAATCTACACATAAATTCTGTGATATGGTCTGGTGTAAAGGCTTGGTTCTTATCAGCTTTGCCAGTGTACTTATTGAAGGCAATAAAGAACAAGTTTAAAATATCCTGCCCTTCTGAACTGTTAGTATCTATATATTTATAGATATCCATAAGGATAGTATCTATAATTTCAATCCAATCTTCTTGTTTAAGAGCTTTTACTTTCTGATTCTCTAATACATTCTTTTGCAGTAATTCAATCTTTTTACTCTTGTTATCGGAGCCATCTAATAATTCTGTTAATGTACCTTTTATGCCGGCAATAATTTGGGTTGCAGACATTAATTTTAAAGCTTTATTAACTTGTTGTTTTGTTTCTTCATTAATTTCTGTTATTTCTAGTTTTTTGAGTAAATCTTTAATATGAAGTAATACTGTACCGACAAACTGACTTCTAAGAACTTCAGCAATATCTTTCTTGTGTAATAATTCATTTAAGGCATAGGTATTCTTTAAAACCCGTTCTCTATCATTCTGTCTATTAAAGAAGAACAATGATTTATAATATTCCATTGTTCCTAAAACAGTTTCTTCTTTAAGAAAATTATCGGCATCAATGAATGATTTCCATACTCTTATCTTGTCATTTTTAGTATTCGCAAGAATACAGATAACTTTCTTCCCTGGATGCAATGCTCTTTCTTCTTCAAGGTACTCTGCCAGTTGTTCAACATCAGAATCAACAAAGTTCTGTTTCGTTTCAATCAATATGACAAAGTCATCATCTTCAAGTCTTATATCTAATTTAAAGTGGTTAAAGCAATGTCCAAGAGCTTTTTCCAACTTTGCTTTAGAACCAGCTTCAACTACATAACTATATTCTCCACCCTCTATATTGGTCGTAAGATATTTACTACCAATTCTCTCTATCATATCGTGTCTGTTCACAATAATACTCTCCTGCAATGTAAATTGTAGCAAGGGAAACAGTTATGGTCTATATTTTATAAAAAAATCGTACGTTTACTGTAAATATTTAGATTTTATCCGGCATGCATAATTTTTTAGCATATCAGGTTTTAAATCATTACATACGAAATTATAACTATTGCAAAACCGTTCAGTTGTATTATTAGAGCAATAAAATTTTAATGTTATTTAGGAGTAAAATTTCTTACTTACGTAATGGCTTATACTGTGTAAAGCATTGATAATAAAGACAGGAGAGAGAGTAAAACAAGAGTGTATAATAATTTTTATTCATACAATTGATATTAAGAGGCTGATTGAACTAAATTTGTAGCCGGTATTAGTGGTCTTAAAATACCAATCATCCCTTCTGCCGCAATATCGTTTATTATTTTTCCTTCGTCATTAAAATAATAAAAATTCATAACAGTAGTTTTAATTTTTACACCCGACGCTTTAATGCCCATAAATTCACCGTCATGAGTCCCCGTTAATGTCCAGCGGACAGCCGCTTTATTTTCATCAGCTACTATTTCATCAAGTTTCCATTGAACATCGGAAAATCCCTTCCTCATCCAATAAACAACGGATAAATAGCCTTTACCTCCATATAACGGTTCGGGTGACGCAGGTGTATAAAAAGAAGCTTTTTCAAAAATTAATTCTTGTGCCAGCTTCTCATCACACGTATTAATCATAGTTTCAAATTTCTGCATTGTTTGTTTATTGCGATTAATTTTATTCATAAAACTCCTTTTGAATATCATATTATAAATCTTTTTTCTTATCCGTATTAACATTTAAGAAAAAAGCAAGCGGAATCAAAATAAAAGCAATTAAAGCAAATATCGCAAATACATCTACATATGCCATTAAACGCGATTGGGTTAAAAGAGATTTATATAAATACATATTGGTTTTTATATCGGCAAAAGTACTTGATGAATTTGACATAAATGTATTTGCCAGTGCTGCAAATTTCTGCTGAAAGATAAGATTAAAATCAGATAAATTTTTAACCAGATATACCTGATGTATCTGTGAATGACGTGCCACCAAAGTTGAAGCTACGGAAGCAATAATAGCGGTAACTGCACTTTTGCATAAATTATGCAGGCTTGCTCCGTTAGATAATTCCGATTTAGGCAGTGTCCCAAGAACAAGTGCCGATACGGGAATAAAAACGAGTATAACGCCAACGCCCATAAGAACCTGAGGTATTGCTACATAAATAAAAGAAATTGACAGATTTATGTTAATAAAAAACAGAATGGAAATTCCCAAAAAGAAAAAGCCTAAAGCAATAAGTATACGATTATCAAAAATCTTCATCAGGGAATTAATAAATATCATCATTAAAACACATGATATTATTCTCGGGGATAAAACATAACCGCTTAATATTGCGGTATAACCCATCATATTTTGTAAAAATTGCGGTAACAGTACAATTGTGGAAAATACAAGCATATTAACAGAGGAACTTAAAATTGTCCCTATAAAAAAGTTTTTATCTTTAAATAACCGGAGATTAATTAAAGGATTTCTGCATTCTAATTCACGTACAATAAAAAATGCCAAAGAACATGCCGAAAATCCTGCAAGCCATGAAATCCAGGCACAATCAAACCAGTTATACTGCTGCCCTTTATCCAAGACTATTTGCATTGATAAAAGCCACAAAACAAGAGCAATCATACCCGGGAAATCAGTTTTTCCGACTTTTTTACGGATTTCCTGATCTTCTATATTTGCATGTATTAAAGAAACAGATAATATCCCCACAGGAATATTAACAAGATAAATCCACTGCCAATCGGCATTATCCACAATAAAGCCTCCGAAAGTAGGTCCGAGAATGGCAAACACCATAACTGCGAGTCCGTATAAGCTCATTGCAATGCCTTTTTTATCCGGAGGAAAAGCAGCAAGCAAAATTGCCTGTGAAATAGGTGTCATAGGTCCTCCGCCTATTCCCTGAATTAAACGTCCCAAAACCATTATATTAAGGTTTGATGCAATTGCGCATATTAAAGAGCCTATTGTAAATATAGTTATAAAAACTTTTAAAAGCAGTGTTCTTCCCATTAAATTTTCAAGCCAGCCCGACATTAAAATTAAACAGGCATTTGCTATCATATAAGATGTAATAATCCAGTTTGCCTCATCAATAGTAGAGCCAAAATAGCCTGATATATGAGGAATAGCAACATTTGTAGCAGAAGTCGCAAGACATGCAAATGATGTAGGTAAAAGGATTGATAAAGCTACAAGCCATAACGGTGAATGATGATGCCTTGAAATAACAACAGCCTGCTGCATATTATTTAACCTTTACCTCCGGCACAACAGACATACCGGGAACTATATTATAATTTGAAATATCTTCTTTAAATATAATTTTTACCGGAACTCTTTGAACAATTTTGACATAACTTCCGACGGCATTTTCAGGCGGAAAAAGACTTTGTCTTGCACCGGTTGAACGCTGGATACTGTCTACTTCTCCCTTAAATTTCTTACCTGAATATGTGTCTATTTTTATGGATACAGGCTGCCCTTTTTTCATATTCGCAATCTGTGTTTCTTTAAAATTGGCAACCACCCACATTTTTTCGGGAACTATTGCAAATAAAGGCTGTGCAACCTGAATATAATTACCTTCTTCTACTGTTCTGTTTGTAATCATCCCGTCTTGCGCCGCATAAATTTTTGTATATGAAAGGTTTAATTCATCCTGTTCAACTTCTGCTTCAAGCCTTTTTATTGAAGCGTTAATCTCGTCATAAGCTGCTTTTGCAGAATTATTATTTGACTGCGCAGCTGTTAATTTATTTTTGCTTGCGTCATAATCTTGTTTTGAAGATATGCCTTTTTTATACATTTTAGAATAACGTTCATAATCTGCCTGAGCAAAATCCAAATCGGAAAAGCTTTTAATAACCTGATGTTCAGAATTTATAAGAGCTGCTTTTGCTTCTTCCAGTTTCGCTTTTGTTTCTTTTAATTTTGCTTCATAATCATTCGGATCAATTTCAAGCAATAAATCACCTTTTTTTACCTCCTGATTATCTTCTATGTTTAAATGCAATACGATACCCGCCACCCTTGGCGCAACGGTTATAACATGCCCTTCTACAAAAGCATCGTCTGTTGATTTGTAATATACGGAATGTATAGAATAAAAAATTCCGCAGATTAAAAACACAATTGCGGTAATGCTTGGAACAAGTACTCTTTTTTTCTTATATTCAGGACGATTGTCCTCTTGTTCCGTTTCACTCTCTTGTGTTATTTGTTGTTCCGGCTTTTTATCTTCCACTTTTATCTCCTTTTAAATTTGTAGTTTAACTTTATCCCTTATATTCATGTTCATTTTTTCAAGTGTAGCAAATGTAATTGCGAGTTCTTCTTCCGAAATATTGTTTGTTATCATATTTCGTAATTCAATATCGGTCGGAAATACTTTATCTCGTAGTTCTTTGCCCTTTTCGGTAACTATAAGTTTATAAATTTTTCTTCCGTTAGAATCCGGTATTTTTTTTATAATATTTTTTTTCTCTAAAATTTCTATAATTCTTGAAATATTGGCTCTGTCTTTTAAAGTTATTTCAGCAAGCTGTCTTTGGTACATTATTTCATCATTTTCCAACAGCAGATTTAATATAACATACTGATCAGGAGTCAATTCAAATCCTCTGTCTGTAAATGTTTGTGTTGATAATCCTCTTATAAAAGTACCGGTAATATAAATTAGTGCACCAATTCTGCCCTTTAAATATTCTCTGTACATTTTTGTTTTACCTTGTTTACATTATAATATTCTTGTGCTGTAATTGTAGCACAAGAAAAAATTTGGGAATACATAATTATGAAAAAAATTCTTATATGCTTATTAATATTTACATTTCTGGTCTTTCCTGCATATGCCAAAAAGAAACAAAATGAAAATGAACATGCAAAAGAAACCGTTCAATATATGAATCTTGAATGGTGGTCAAACTATAAAGACGATATATTAATACAGCATTTAAAAAATCTTTATGAATCAAATTATGATTTAAAAAATGCAGAATTAAAAATAAAAGAAAATGAAAAACTTGTTAAAATTCAGTTTGCAAATGAACTGCCGCAATTGACTTTTGACGGATATATAGCAAGGGATTTGCGCTCTTCTGTTCAAAGATACGGAAATATGGTTATTCCCAGCTATGCCCAGAATAATTTTCAGCTGCCCTTAACGGCTAGCTATGAAATTGATATATGGGGAAAAAACAGGTTAAAAACAAAAAGCACCGAACAATATCTGGAGATGGTTAAACAAGCGGAAAGAGCAACTTATATTGCTTTAACCTCCGATTTTACGGCAGAATATCTTAACCTTATAAAATGTGACAAGCTTTTGTCTATCCAAAATGAACTTATTGATATTCAAAAAGAAATTACAGCAAAAACGCAGGATAAATTTGAAACGGGGCTCGCCTCCGTTAATGAACTTTATGCCGAACAAAAAATGCTTGCTGCAATGAAAGAAGAAAAAAATAATCTTGAAGAAAAACAAGAAGTATTGATAAATTCTCTCCGTGTATACCTTTCAAAAGGAGATGGAGAAATTGAAAGAAATAATTATGAAAATCTCACTTTTCTTGAGAATATTCCAGAAAAAATCAACTCGGATATTATTGAAAACAGACCTGATTTTATTATGCAGGAAGCAAATATTAAACGTGCGGGATATGATGCTAAAATAGCAAAAAAAGAATTATTGCCGAGTATTATTGTTTTTGGTCAAATCGGATTGAATGCATACAGACTGGACAGTCTTTTTAACAGATATTCACAATTTGTTAATGCGGGAGTTATGCCTTCTTTTGATATATTTTCGGGCGGAAGAAAAATGGCTTTTTTAAAATTGAAGAAATTTCAATATGACGAAGCTTTAAATAACTATCAAAAAACTATTCTTGAAGATATAAAAGAATTGAATGTAAGCCTGCAAGAATATAAAACGGCTAAGAAAAATTACGATGAAAGTATTGAACGTTTGAATCTTCAAACCAAAACTTATAATTTAATACTGGATAAAAAAGAAATAGGTTCTGCCGCAGATATTGATGTTTTATATAATAAGGAAGATTTTTTGATTACTCAAAAAGATGAAGTTTCAAATAAAATAAATTGTTTAATATCTGCTATAACTGTTTATAAAGCAGTAGGCGGGAAAAATCTGTATGAACTTTCCACAGATAATTTATAATAAGACACCGGTGCTAAGTTTACTTAGATATTAAAAGGACCGGTCAATTGACCGGTCCTTTTAGTAAATTACTCATCAACTATTACATTTTTCCGGCGGAAACTTGCAGAGAATTTTCAATCAGTTCATTTTCAAATTCAAAGCTGTCTTCAGCAGGGGTATCAACTTTACCGTCATAATGAACTCTGATTTGAAGACCAAGACCATCCTTGCCTCTTTTAGCTGCAATAGTTCTCAATTCATTTGTACCAAGTCCGCGGTCAACATAAATAGTTCTGGTATCATCAACGAACTTGCCTTCAAGTCCCCAATATCTTACACCATCAGTTGTAATGAAGTTTGGAGATTCATAAGAAGAAACGCTTTCACAATCAACACGTCCGGCTGTATTCAAAGCATCGGCAACAGCTTCACAAAACGCGGAATCGGAAATATTTTCGTCTTTCCAATAAGCCGAGGAATTTGCGGCCATAGAATATACCGTAGAATCCATAGCATTTGAAACAGCACTTTGCATACTATACAAAGCCTTCTTATAAGTAATTTTGTCTTTATCCGGTCTTACATTATCGATTACCGGGATTAAGATTGCAGCCAGAACCCCTATAATTGCTAATGTGACCAGTGCTTCCGAAAGAGTAAATGCTTTTTTCATTTAGATTATCCTTATACTCACATAAAGTGACTCATCATATACTATTAATATAATACCACATTTTTAGAAATTCAACTCATGTTTTTAGATTAAATAAAAAAATTTTTTAAGAAAAAATTGCTTTATCTGATATTCTACACATTTATTTCATTATTTTAAAAAGGTCAAAATCCTTATTAGATAAGGATATTTTTTTGTAACGTTTTTTGTAATTTTATTTAGAAAATGTTACATTTTTAAATGGAAATATTACGGATGTACTTGATATTAAATTTTCAGGCGTTTATAATTCAATAGCTGATATATTCATAAATTAACAGAGGTAAGACTATGAAAAAAGGTATACATCCCGAATACAAAAAAACAGTTATAAAATGTGTTTGCGGAAATGAAATTGAAACAGGTTCTGTTTTAGATGATATAACAGTTGAAATTTGCAACAACTGTCATCCGTTCTATACAGGAAACCAGAAAATTGTTGATACTGAAGGACGTATAGAAAAATTCAAAAAACGTTACCAGCAAAAACAAAAATAGCTATAACTGCGCTATACTGCTGTATGGCGCAGTTTTTTTATACCCGCATATATGCGGGATTTTTTCAGAAAAGGGGATAAAATGACTCAGGATAATAATGCGCATGTAAAATTAATATCAAAACCGGAAAATATGCTCAGAACAGTATATACGGCATGCAGAACCTGTTATAGTGCTGATTCTCCTTTGAACATTTATGATTGTGATTCTGCACATGATGAAGAAAAAATGCTTAAACTTATTAAAAGAGTTATTTCGTCAGGGCATTACAGCACAATTGAACATATTCAGATTAGTTTCGCAATAAGTAATATTTCCCGGGCATGCTCTCACCAGCTTGTAAGACACCGCCATATGTCTTTTTCCCAAAAATCTCAAAGATATGTTAAAGAGAAAGGACAGTTTGAATATCTTACTCCTGAAACAATAGAAAAAAATTCTGAATTAAAAGAAAAATTTGATAATTTTATGCGAAAGGTTTCTGAATTTTATATAGAACTAACAGAAGCCGGAATACCGGCAGAGGATGCAAGGGCTGTTCTTCCTAATGCGGCTGCAACATCTATGGTCGCAAGTTTAAACCTTAGAGAAATGATTCACCTTGCAAATTTAAGATTATGTACGAGAGCTCAAAAAGAAATAAGAATGCTGGTAAAAAAAATGTGCGGGGAACTTATAAAAGAAGAACCATGGCTTAAAGATTATCTTGTCCCGAAATGTGACAGATTAGGTTATTGTGATGAGGATAAATCTTGCGGCAGGAAAGCGGTTAGGGTGCAATAATGAAAGAAATGCTGGATAAAATACTTCAAATAGAAAGTAAATACAAAGAACTCGGAGAAATATTATCAGACCCCGAGGTAATTCAGGATTATAACAGATTTAAAACTTTATCCAAACAAAGAAAAGCAATGGAAGAAACTGTTGATGTATATCAAAAGTGGAAAGAAGCGGAACAAGCCGTTAATGATGCCGAAGATATGCTGAAAAATGAATCGGATGAATCAATGCGTGAATTTTTACGCGGAGAAATTTCATCTAATGAAAAGAAAATGTCAGAGCTTGAAGAAAAGATGAGAGTTCTTCTTTTGCCCCGGGATCCTATGGATGATAAAGATATTATGCTTGAAATAAGGGGTTCGGCCGGAGGTGACGAGGCTAATATTTTTGCCGGTGATTTAATGAGAATGTATTTGAGATATGCAGATAAACAGGGCTGGCAGACACAAATATTAAGTAAAACCGATTGTGAAGCCGGCGGAGTATCTGAGGTAATTATTTCTATTAAAGGCGACAGTATCTATTCTAAACTTAAATACGAATCGGGAGTTCACAGAGTACAAAGAGTTCCTGCAACAGAATCTCAAGGCAGAGTTCATACATCCACGGCAACGGTTGCTGTTATGCCGGAGGTTGATGATGTTGAAGTTGAACTTAATATGAATGATATTGAAATAACGACGGCACGTTCAGGCGGTGCCGGCGGACAGAATGTTAATAAAGTGGAGACAGCTGCAAGAGTATTTCATAAACCTACGGGTATAATGATATTCTGCACGGAAGAACGTTCGCAGCTGCAAAATAAAGAAAGAGCTCTTCAAATATTAAAAGCAAAGCTTTACGATATGGAAGTGCAAAAACAAATGAAGGAAGTAACCGATTTAAGACGTTCTCAGGTCGGAACGGGCGACAGATCGGAACGAATAAGAACATACAATTTCCCTCAGGGACGTTTAACAGATCACAGAATAGGAAAAAATCTTAATGTATGGACTGTGATAGACGGCGACTTAGATGAATTAATCGGTTTATTAATGGAGCATGACCAGCAGTTAAAACTTGAAAAACTTGCTGAAATAAATTAGATCGGGGAAATAAATGCAGGAATATAAACATTATCCTGTAATGCTTAAAGAAGCCGTAAATGCATTAAACTGCGAAAGCGGCAAATTATATATAGATGCTACGCTTGGCGGAGGCGGATACAGCGGATTAATTCTGGAAAAAATTGCACCGGAAGGCAGGCTGATATCTTTTGATGTTGATGTTGATGCCGTAAATGCATCAAAAGAAAAATTAAAAGATTACAAAAACTTAACAATAGTACACGATTCTTATACTAACATTAAGAAATATTTAGAAGAAAACAATATAAAAGAAATAGATGGGGGAATTGTTTTTGATCTGGGTGCATCTATCCCCCAATTAACCTCTGACACAAGGGGATTCAGTTTCTTAAACGAGTCAAAATTAGACATGCGGTTTAACCAATCCGGCGATTTTTCCGCTTATGATGTGATTAATGATTATAAAGAAGCTGAATTGGTTAGAATATTTAGTGAATACGGTGAAGAAAGATTTTCAAAAAGAATTGCAAAAAAAATAATAGAAAAAAGAAAAATACAAAAAATAGAAACTACTAAAGAGCTTGTAAATATTATTTTTGAGGCAACTCCGAGAATAAAATCAAAAATTCATCCGGCAACACGGGTTTTTCAGGCAATAAGAATTGAAGTGAATCATGAACTTGACAATATTAAAAATACATTAAACGATGTGCTTACATTATTGGCGAATAATGCTATACTATCAATAGTAACATTCCATTCTCTGGAGGACAGAATAGTAAAACAATTTTTTAAATACTATTCGAAGGAATGGATTGGGGACAACGGGCAGGTATTATCGAAAAATCAAAATTTATATGATAATTATCTTCCCGGCGGAGGCTTTAATTATAATCTTCCTTTACTTGAAATTATTAATAAAAAACCAATTACGGCAAGTGAAGAAGAAATTAAAATTAATCCGCCTTCAAGATCTGCAAAACTCAGAATAGCAAGAAGAATAAATAAACAGGAGAGACATTAGTTGGGCATCAGTTCAATAAAATACATGCAAGAATCTTATATATATGAGCAAAAAGTAAACAGACAGCCTGTTTCTAATCCTGTTATTTACGGCAGATTTCCTAAATATGTTCATAAAAAATCTTCAATTGAAAAAGTTAATAAGTTTTTAAGTGTAATTTTAATGGGATTGGTTGTTTTATCTCTTGTTAGTTATTATTTTGTTTCAGACAGTGAAAAAATTATGAATAATCTTGGCAGAGAAATAGTTGCACTTAGTAATGAAAATATAGAACTTCAAAATAAAATAGATAATTTACATTCATTTAACAGGGTTGATACTGTTATTAACGGCAACAGTATGCTTGATACGGCAAAAAAAGTAATAGAAATTCCTGCCGTAAACAATGTTTCGGTTCCTAAAATAAATCCGATTCCCGTTAATTATAAATGGTCCATGGGATATTAACTTTAATTAAATTCTTGAACAAAATATATATTGTGTTACCCTGTTTGTAGGGAACTTTTTAATGAAAGAAACAAGTGAAAAAGAGAAGATTAAAACAATTGAAATGCGTATTAAAATAGCGCATGTATTTCTTCTGGGTTTATTTTTAATTGCAGTGATTTATCTTTTTCTTCTTCAGATAGCAGACATAAAACATTATAAAGCACGTGCAAATAATCAAAGATACAGTAAAAGTTTTGTTATGCGCGGTCAAATAGTGGACAGAAACGGGGTTAGACTTGCGGTTGATCAGGTTTCATATAATATATATGCCCACCGTGAATATTTTGATCATACACCGGAGGAACTTGCAGAAATTCTTTCACCTCATATAGGTATTGATAAAAAGACTCTTATAAATACAATAAATCGAGGTTCTACCGTAATTTTATTAAAAAAGGATGTAGATAGGACTACAGCTGAAAAAATAAAAAAACTTGGTCTTAGAGAAATAAGTCTGGATAAAAAAAATGACAGGGTATATCCTCAAGATGAACTTGCAGCACATGTTATAGGTTATTTTAATTCTGATGCCGATGTTGCTGCCGGAGTTGAACACAGTGCAAAATCAAAGCTTGAGAAAATAGACAACAAAATATCAGTGCAAAGGACACCAAGAGGAGACATAATATATGAATCCGGTACCGATCCTGTTCTTGCTGCTACTCCTCAAATTGGCGAAACTGTCACGTTAACAATAGATTCCGCAATTCAGCATGTATGCGAGCGTGAATTAATGAATATGATTAATACAAAACAAGCGTCACGCGGTGCTGTCATTGTAATGAATCCGAGAAACGGAGAGATTTTGGGTTATGCCGTTTATCCGAGATACAACCCTAATAAATACAGAAAAACACCGGCTGCTAATTTAAAAAACTGGACTTTGACGGATGTTTTTCCTCCCGGCTCAACTTTTAAGGCTTTAACTGTTGCAGCCGGGCTTGAAAGCGGTAAAATCAAACCATGGTCAAAAATTGAAGATACCGGAAAAATGAAACTCGGCAGTTGGACAATACAAAATTATGATTATCATAAACATCCTAATCCCGGAATGATAAATCTTGTATATTTGCTTGAACATTCAAGCAATGTCGGGAGCGCAAATATAGCATTAATGATGTCTCCTATAGAATTTTATAATATATTGACTAAATTCGGAATCGGGAAAAAAACAGGTATAGATCTGGCCGGTGAGTCTTCTGGTCTTATGCCCAAACCTTTTCAATGGGATAAATCAAGACAGGCATCAATGGGTTACGGATACGGGGCTTCAGTTACTGCGATACAAATGATTTCCGCAATCAGTGCTTTGGCAAATGACGGAATCAGGGTAACCCCGCATGTTATTAAATATTCTCCTGAAGAAGAACAGGAAAACATTCAAAGAATTCAGGCAGTGAGCCCCGAAACTGCCAGAATTACCACAATGCTTCTTGCAAAAAGTGTTTCAAATTCAAAAACATATATTAATCTTGATAAATATACCGTAGCGGGTAAAACCGGAACATCAAAGAAACCGATGGAAAAAAAGAAAGGATATTCAGATGCTTTATATGCATCTGTAATAGGCTATTTTCCGGCAAACAATCCGCAGTTATTAATATATGTTGTAATAGATTCGGCTACAGCCGGAGGCCCTGTCTGGGGAAATACCGTTGCCGGTCCCGTTTTTAAAGAAGTTGCATTGCAATCGGCAAGAATACTGAATATACCGCCTGATAAAGAAATAACAGAACAATAATTGATGAGGTGATGAATATGTTATTAAGTAAATTAACAAGACTTTTAAAAGAACACAAAACAAAAAACTTTCAAGATGTTGATATAACAGGAATGTCATATAATTCGCAATTGACAAAAAAAGGTGATATTTTTCTTTGTATAAGAGGAGAAATGTCTGACGGGCATAAATATGCACAGGATGCTGTAGATAAAGGCGCTGCTGCCATATTTTGCGAAGAAGAATTAAATATTAACTGTCCCCAGATAATTGTTAAAGATACAAAAAGAACTATGGCCGCAATTGCTGCAGCATTTTATAATGAACCGTCAAAAGAATTAAATCTTATAGGTGTAACAGGCACAAACGGCAAAACAACCGTAACTCATCTTATACAAAAAATACTTGAAGAAAATAACGAAAAATGTGCATTAATAGGAACTCTGGGATATAAATTATCAAGTACGGATAAATATAAAGATGCTAAACATACAACACCTCAGCCGCCTGAACTTCAGCGGGATTTGAGATTAATGGCAGACAGCGGTATTAAAAATGTTGTTATCGAGGTAAGTTCTCATTCATTAGAGCAAAACAGAGTCGGCTTTTGCTGTTTCAACGGTGCTGTATTTACAAATCTTACCCAGGATCATCTTGACTACCATATTACAATGAGAAATTATTTTAAGGCAAAAGCTATTCTGTTTGAAAATTTAAAAGAAGGTGATTTCGCCGTAATAAATGCTGATGACGAATATGCGGAAGATTTTATATCCGTTATACCTGAAGGGGTCAAAATTTATAAATACGGGGTAAAAAATAATGCGGATATAAAAGCTGAAAATATTGATTTTTCTGTTGACGGTGCAAAATTAACTGTTAGTTTTAACTCAAAATCCAGAGAAATAACTCTGCATTTAAACGGTATGTTCAGTGTATATAATGCTTTAGCTGCTTTTGCCGCTGCAATTGCAATGGGTATTGACGATAACGTGATAATAAAAGCTCTGGAAAATACAAAAAGCGTTGCGGGAAGATTTGAAATAGTAAGCAAAAGACCTCTTGTAATAGTTGATTATGCTCATACTCCCGACGGTCTTGAAAATGTGTTAAAAGCTGCAAGAGAATTAACACCGAAAACAAGTAATCTAATATGTTTATTCGGCTGCGGCGGTGACAGAGATACTACAAAAAGACCAAAAATGGGCAAGATAGCAGACAACCTTGCTGATAAAGTAGTTGTAACGTCAGATAATCCGAGAAGCGAAGACCCGCAGCTTATAATATCCGATATTATGGCGGGCATTAAAACAGTTGATACACAAAGAATATTTGTTGAACCGGACAGACGCGAAGCTATTAAATTTTTAAAAGCAATTTCAAATCCGGAAGATGTAATTGTAATTGCAGGCAAGGGGCATGAAGACTATCAAATTCTGAAAAATGAAACAATACATTTTGATGACAGAGAAGAAGCACGAAATGTATTTTGTAGTGTATAATAAAATTTATTAGTGCAGGAGGTATTTATATGAAATTGACTGTTCTGGGTCCGGGGTGCTGGGGGCTGACACTTGCATGGCTTTTGACAAATAATTTTGAAGAAGTATGTGTCTGGGGGCGCAGCTGTGATATTTCAGATGAATTAAGAAAAAGTCATAAAACCGAAAAACCTCTGCCTGTAACACTTGATGATAAAGTAGAAATTACTGATGATTTGAAACATGCAATTTATAATGCCGATATAATATTGCTTGTTGTTGCAACATCGGGTATTCGTGCCGTTTGCAGACAGCTTAAAGAAGCCGGAATAAAAAACAGCCAGATTCTTGTTAATCTGTCAAAAGGGCTTGAACTACCTTCATTAAAAAGAATGTCCGAGGTAATAAAGGATGAATTGCCTGATTCAAGACTTGCTATACTGTCAGGTCCTACCCTTGCAAAAGAAATATTAAACGGATGTCCTACTGCTGCTTCAGTTGCAAGTGAAGATATGAAAACTGCGGAAATAGTTCAGAAATGTCTGTCCGTACCTTCTAAATTCAGATTATATACAAATTCTGATGTTATAGGGGTAGAACTCGGGGGAAGTTTAAAAAATGTAATTGCCATAGCATCGGGTTTTGCCGACGCAATGAAACTTGGAGATAACTGCCGCGGTTCTCTTCTTACAAGAGGTATGGCAGAAATTGTACGAATAAGTGTTGCCCTTGGCGCAAGTCCTTCAACATTATACGGGCTATCCGGCATGGGAGATTTAATTGCCACATGTTCAAGTCCCTTCAGCAGAAATTTTACCGTAGGATCCATGCTCGGAAAAGGTAAAAAAATTGATGATATTTTAAATGAACTGGGTTCAGTAGCGGAAGGAGTCAAAACTTCTAAAGCATTATGCGAACTTGCCGCAAAACTTAATATGGAGGTTCCTGTTTCTTCTGCCATTTATGAAGCGGTTTATACAAATATTACACCTGAAGAAGTCTTGAATAAATTGATGAACAGAAAATTGAAACAGGAAGAAGAGTATAATCTTAAATAATCGGGAGAAAGAAATTGGCGGATACCGAAAAGAAAAGTACATACAATGAATTAGTTGAAGAAGGCCAGTCATTTTATGATAAAGGAGAGTATAAAGAAGCCGTAAAATGCTATAAAACGGCGTTAATAATGTCTAAGAACATTAACAGCATTACTCTTGCAGGATTATATGTAAGACTTGCAAACGCATATTATAAACTGGAAGACAAAGATAAATCGACATATTATTATGAACAATATCTGAAAGAATATCCGCAAGGACAGCTAAGTGTATTTTCAAGACTTGCGCATGCTTATTATTATATTGATACGGATAAAAGTATTGATTATCATAATAAAGCATTAAATATGGAGGTGAATAAATACGATTCTGCCTGTAAGCTTTTTGCCATGACAAAATCTTCATACTACGACCAGCAGGATATTAAAGAAGAATCGGAATATGAAGTTGAACAGCTCAGAAATACCATATTTAAAAATATAAAAAAATATAACCACGAAAATAAAAAACAAAAGAGAAACGGCAAATTAAATATTGCATATCTTTCATCGGACTGCCATGCCCATACTATGATGAACTATATTCTTCCTATATGGGAAAACCATAATAAAGAGGAATTTAATTTTTTTATTTTTAACGGCTCCGAAAAAAATGATACTACGACAGAGAAAATAATTAAAACAGGTTTTGAAATAATACCATGTTCTAAAATGACGGATGAGCAGCTGGCAAAAGCAATATATGAAAAAGATATAGATATATTAATTGATCTTGGCGGATATACTCATCTTAAATCATATGCAGCTTTATATAAGCCCGCACCTGTCATAATTTCATATCTCGGCTATCTGAATACACTCGGAATAAAAGAGGTGGATTATATACTTGCGGATAGATTTACGATTCCGGAGGATAAAGCATATTTATATACTGAAAAACCTTTATATTTAGATAAAGGATACCAGATTTTTTCAGAAAAAAATCTTCCGGATACGGAAGAATCTCCGTATAAAAAGAACAATTATATTACATTCGGAAGTTTTAATTGTACATCTAAGTTTAATGATACGACTATTTATATGTGGTCAAAAATATTAAAAAATGTTCCTGATTCAAAGCTGTTAATATATAGAACCCAGCTTACAAAAAACATTATTAAGAATTTAAAGAATAAATTTGAAAAAAGAGGAATAGAATTAGAAAGAATTATTTTTACGTCAAGAAAATATACTCCTCATTTTAAAGCATATTCACTAGCTGATATATCACTTGACCCTTATCCCTTCAGCGGTATGTCAATAGCGATAGAAACAGCTTTAATGGGTGTTCCTACGGTTACTTTAATCGGAGACGGCATGCAGTCAAGAGGAGCGGGAAGAATTAATCATATTATAGGTCTTGATGAACTTAATGCCGCATGCGGTGATGAATATATAAAAATAGCTGTTGATTTATCTTCTAATAAAGAAAAACTGGATGATTTAAAAAATACGTTAAGGAATAAAATAAATAATTCCGAATTAAGACAAAATGCTAAAGATTTTACAATGGATTTGGAAAATAAATATAAAAAGGTATGGGAAGAATTTATAAATAGTCCTTAAATTCTTTTTTTATTATTCTAAAACCGCAGCCTTCAATCAGTCTGGCATTAAAATTAATTGTTTTAACAGGATAATTTTTGCAAAGACGGGGTCTTTTTTCATAAACCGAGCATTCTCCGTTAGTTTTTAAATATATACAGCTTAAAATTAAGTTATTATATTCATCTTTTCCCGTTATAAAAAACCGGCGGTAATGAGGAAGAAAAAATTGCATAAACTTGAGTTCTTTTTCATTTTTGAGCCGGTATGAACGTATCTCCCTGCAGCATTTTCCGCATTTTATGCAGCTGCCTTCTATTTTGTATTTGATTTTTTGAGGAACAAAATAAGAAAGAAATTCATTGATAACTGATTTTATTATATCAATAGACATTTGTTTACAAATCGTTTCTAAAAATATTTATCTGGTAAAATATAATATAATAAAAGTCCGGGGAAATAAATGAGTCCGAAGAAAAAAAGAAAATCGAATCCTTTTTTGTCCTTTGTAAAAGCAGTTATCATAATGCTTCTTGCATTTATGCTTGCAGGTTATGCGGCAGTAAAAATGTATCTTAATGATTTAAGTCCTATTCCTAATCTGGATAACTATACAAGAAATATTGTAAGTCAGGTATATTCGTCAGATGATTATTTAATAAAAACCTTTCAAACTTTTCACTATGAACAGGTTTCAATTGATGAAATTCCAAAATATTTGAAAGATGCAATTATTTCTACGGAAGATAAGAATTTTTATTATCATGACGGTTATGATATATTTGGAATAGCACGCTCCATAATAGTAAATTTAGTGAATAAAAAAGCAAAGCAAGGGGCAAGTACAATTACGCAGCAGCTCGCAAGAATATTATTTTTGTCTAATGAAAAAACTATGACAAGAAAAATAAAAGAGCTGCAAATTGCTGCCAGAATAGAAAAAACAATATCAAAAGATAAAATACTTGAAATGTATCTTAATAATGTTTATCTTGGTTCCGGTGCATACGGTGTAGGAGCAGCAGCTTCTACTTATTTTAATAAAAAATTATCCGATTTAACACTTGCGGAATGTGCTCTTATAGCCGGGCTTCCTCAGGCGCCTTCTGCGTATTCTCCTTATAAGAATATTAAACTTGCCGAGAAGAGAAGAAATAAAGTTCTTAAAAGAATGTATATAATGAAAACAATTACAAAAAAGCAATATGAAACTGCTTTAAAAGAAAAAATTGTTTTGAATAAAAAACCAGGTTTAACAGGAACAAATGTAGCACCGTATTTTATAGATTATGTTCTTAAAGAGCTTGAAGATCTGGGGTTTGACGAAAATGAAATATCACAGGGCGGTTATAAGATAATTACAACACTTGATTACAAAGCACAGGTTGCTGCAAATGAAGCAATAGATAAAGCAATGAAAACCTGGAAACTGACAAAACCTAAGCAGCAGGCAGCTTTATTTTCATTTTCACCAATGACAGGTGCTATTATTGCTTATTGCGGCGGTAAAGATTATAGCCAGACTCAATATGACAGAGTTACACAGGCAATAAGACCACCGGGTTCTTCGTTTAAACCTATAGTATATACTGCAGCCATAAAAAAAGGCTGGACGCCTACAGATCCTGTTGAAGATACTCCGGTTACAATCGGAGATTGGAGTCCTCATAATTACGGTAATAAATATAAAGGTATTATGCCTTTATATAAAGCACTGGCATTATCTTCTAATGTTGTTGCCGTAAAGCTGATTCAAGATGTCGGTATAGCTCCCGTTATAGATATGGCGAAATCTCTCGGTATTACAACAAGACTAACGCATGATTATACAATTGCACTGGGTTCAAACGGTGTAAAACTTTATGATATGGTTGTAGTCTACGGTAATTTTGCAAACGGCGGATATAGAGTAAAACCTTATGCTATAGAAAGAATTGAAACTCAAAGAGGTAAAGTTATTTATCAGGCTGAAAGAACTAAAATTACAAAAGTTCTTGATAAAGATACTGCAGGTATAATGACTGCTATGTTAAGAAAAACAGTTACATCGGGAACAGGACGCAATGCATATATAAAGAAACCCATGGGAGGTAAAACCGGTACGACTAATGACAACAAAGATGCATGGTTTATAGGTTTTACGCCTGATTTGGTTACGGGGGTATTTATGGGAAATGATGATAATACAAGTATAGGTCTTACCGGCGGCAGTGCACCGGCGAGAATTTGGAAAGATATGATGACAGTTGCTACCGAAAAATACGGCAGTCCGGAATTTGATTATCCTGCAGTTGATTTCACATTTAATTTTGAAGAAACTCCTTATTCTCAATTAATTGAAGATAAAACAAAACATGATAAAAAAGAAGAAACAAATACCTCTGAAAAAGAAAGAAAAATATTTAAAAGAGATACTGAAGGTTTTAAATCTATTCCGGTTCAAATTAATCTGCCAATAGATTTGAAACGTTTCAGAAAAAAATCAGATAGTGAAGAAGAAAAAACCGAAAATAAGCAGGAACAGCCTGATGTAGTTATAGACCCTATACCGCTGCCTTAATTATATATTGTCCGAACAAAATTTCACGATAAGCCAGCGGCGTGAGTGAAATTTTGAGAGCGGCGTATTGAAAAGCGGATTGCGAGCAGAGGGTGAAGCCGGGTCGGCTTGCGAGGAGCAAGACGAGCAGGGCGAAAACCCGTTTAATGCGAGCAACCAAGCAGGTGAGTATTAAAGTGGAAATGTTGAATTTTCACTTTAATACGACACTAGATTATATTATTTAATTTGGGAATTTTCATCTTAAAAACATCTTCAAGATCAATTCCGTTTAAAATTTCATTAATGAGTTCGTTTGTCTTAACACTTTTTCCTCTAAAATTTCTGATTAAACCAATAATCTTTACATCTGTATATTTTTCTATTATTTCCGGGAAAATTTTAATTTCCGTATTCTCGGAATATGCCGGAAACCTGTTTATAATTACTCCCCTTATATCTAAACCGGCAGTTCTGGCGGTATTTATTTCATTAAGATAATGATTTATTGAATTTGTTGAAGGATTTACAATAAATACTACGGGTAATCTTAATTCAAGCGGCAGATGAAAACAAAAAAGTTTTTCTTTTAACGGAGTCATCAGTCCGCCGGGTGCTTCTGTTATTAAAGTATCCGTTTTTCTTGAAAGAATTGTATAATCTCTTCTAATATCATCTGTTTCAATATTTATATTTTCAATACTTCCTGCGGCAGCGGGAATTAATTTGGAGGTCATCATATATGTGGAATGTGTGGTTATATACGGGTCAAGTATTTTTACAAAGGCAAGATCAGGTGATATTAAATATTTTCCCTTATCAACAGCACCTGTTTGTATTGGTTTATAGACACCCGCTTTATATCCCAAAGATTGCATAACCGCTGCAATTCCTGCGGATATTACAGTTTTGCCCCCGCCATTATCAATACTGGTAACGAATATATTCATAACTGGATTATATCAAATTTAATATGTTTTAATACCATCATTTGTTGTATTAAACTTTTATGGTAATATTATTGAATTAATAGTAAAGAAGTGTAGCGCTATGGAAAACAAATCAAGATTAAATCAGCCTCATAATCTGCCGGGAACACTGGTATGCGTTGAAGGCATAGACGGTTCCGGCAAGTCTACCCAGCTTATTATATTAAGAGACTGGCTTAAATCAAGAAAACAGGACGTAATTTTTACGGAATGGAATTCGTCAGATTTAATCTCACAGACAACAAAACTTGCCAAGAAAAAAAATTTATTAAGTCCCAGAACTTTTTCTCTTTTACATGCGGTAGATTTTGCGGATAGATTGGAGCAGGTAATTATTCCCGCATTAAAGGCAGGATTTATTGTTCTTGCCGACAGATATGTTTATACTGCTTTTGCCCGTGATGTCGCGCGAGGAGTTGACAGAAATTGGGTAAGAAAAGTTTACGGATTTGCAGTAAGACCTGATTTAACTTTATATTTCAGGGTAGATGAAGATGTATCGCTTGAAAGAATATGTTCTAATCGTTCACCAAAATTTTATGAAGCCGGTATGGATTTAAAATTAAGCAATGATCCTTATGAAAGCTACAGAATTTTCCAGAAAAGAGTTAATAATGAATACCGGAAGATGATTGAAGAATATAATCTTGTTGAGATAGATGCTAATGAAAGCATACATAAAAAACAATTATTTTTCAGAGAAAAGGTAGAGCAAATTCTTGCACAAAAAGGAATAACTGTATAATGGTTGAATATAAATCAAAACACGGATATGAAGGTTTATTAATTGTAATAGAAGGAACAGACGGTTCCGGAAAATCCACGCAAATTGAACGTTTAAAAAGGTGGATTGAAGATCAATCATACGGTGTTATGGTCAGTGAATGGAAAACTTCAAAATTTATTGCTGATGCAATTAATGATGCCAAGGAAAGAAATCTTTTAAATGCAACTACTTTTAGTTTGTTATATGCCGCTGATTTTGCAGACAGATTGGAAAATATTATTCTTCCGGCCTTAAAGGCAGGATTCGTTGTTATTCTGGACAGGTATATTTATACTGCTTATGCACGCGATGTTGTAAGGGGACATGATATTGAATGGCTCAAAAATCTTTATGAATATGCGCCTGAACCAGATATGGTATTTTATCTTGATGTTCCGGTTGAAATATTGTTAAAACGAATTATAGGAACAACAGGTCTTGATTATTGGGAATCCGGCAGAGATATAGGTTTGAGCAGCGACTTTTATAAAAGTTTTCAAATTTATCAGGGCAAATGTCTTGACGAATATAAGAAGATGATTGAAGAATACGGATTTATTTCTATTGACGGAACTTTGAGCGAAAAGGAAATTCATAAAAAAATAATTTCGCATGTGGAAAAAATATTGGATATTTAAAAAATTTTAATCTTTTTGAAAAAATACGAGATTAGATTATAATTGAATTAATATGAAAAAATTAAATAATTCTGATTTTGAGCTTATTCATAACATAATTCAAGAAATTGATTTTAATTATGATAGTGAAAAACAGAAAAACACACTTATTTTATCCGAATTATGGGAGAATACAACAGGTAAAAAAATTTCAAAACTAACTAAAGTTTTTGAAATTTCTGACGATAATGTAATTACCGTTTTATGTGCAGACTCTTTTACAGCAAATGAATTATATTTTTCAAAAGAAAATTTACTTGAATTAATGAAAGAAAAAGCACAAAATCTGGGAATAAAAATAAAAGATATTAAGTTTAATTATAAGAAGTGGAAAGAAAAAAATGATGAATAAAAAACGAACAGGGTTTTCGCTTGCTGAATTATTAATTGCCTTGCTGGTAATTAGTATTGTTTTATCTGCAGCAATTCCGACTCTTACAAGAAAATCTGCAACAAGTGAGCAAATATGGCGCTGGAGCAGTTCCAATAACAGTGCATATTTTGGTGTAGGAAGTAATCAGAGCGCAATAATCGGTGCCGATTCAATCCCTTTTTTAAATGATCAATCTATGACACTTGAGCATATTATTTTTGATGATGAAGTTAATGTAACAGACTTAAAATTCAGTAATTACGGGGATAAACTTGTATTATTAAAAAAATCTATGAGTGATAATGCAAAATCTCATTTTGTAAACTCTCATATATCTTTTTATAATATGACAAATAGTGCTGATGCAACTACAAATGATATACATTATGCCGGAAGGATTGCATCGGATACTCATAATCTTGCTTTTGGTATCGGAGCACTTCAAAATCTTGATGAAATAACGGATACATTTGACGGAGATAATACCGCTATAGGTCATTATACTTTAATGCGTAACAGCAGCGGAAGTTATAATACGGCAATCGGTGAAAAAGCTCTTTCATATAATGAAGCAGGCAGTCTTAATACGGCTCTGGGATTTAAAAGTTTATTCAGACTTGGCGGTACAACAGGAGAAGATACTATTACTGCCAGTAATAATACTGCAATCGGTTCAGGGGCAATGCAATACAGTATAGCCGGTACTCAAAATACCGCAGTAGGTTCAGACAGTTTAGCAAAAAATCTTGCCGGCAGCGATAATACTGCAATCGGTTATTATGCATTAAATATGGCTGATGAAGGTACCGGCAATACTGCCATTGGTGCAAATTCATGCGCTTTAATGACCGGCGGAGATTATAATATCTGTATAGGAAACAGAGCCGGTGTAACAATGAACAGCGAGACAAATTACGGTCTTTTTATAGGAAGCGGTCAGGATGGTGACAATGATACTCCTCTAATCAGCGGTTTTACACAGCCTTACGATACTAATGATAAAGAATTATCGGTTAATACAAGAATATTTGCCGTAAAAACCTTTGATTCAGGCTCTGATGCTTTCTATGTAGAGGCTAATAAAGGAACTTCGGGATATGAAGCTACAGGACCGGCTGATAACGTAATAACTATGGCTCTTTATAATATAGGTGGTTTGCTTAAAGATGGCGCAATGTACACCGGTTTAAGATTTAGCGGCGACCCTACCGATATAAATATTATTACTACAAGAACTGCAAGTGTGGCTGACAGCAGTAATAATAATGGTAATATAAATTTTAATGACGGACAGCTTAAATTTGATTTAAGTAAAGATGATAAAGTTAATATTTATACTGATAAAGAAGAAATTAAAGAACTTCAGTTAAACGGTAAACTTTCCGTAGAAAACAATAGTTCCGTTAATATGTCGCTAAGTGAAGATTATGGTTTTCAGGTGATTTCTTCAGATTCAACCGGGGCACAATTAGCTATGAATGATGAAACTATGTATATTAATTTACCGGGAACATTTAGTCTGGATTCAGAAACGCTTTCCATTAATGAATCGGGAGCAATAACTGTCAAAAACGGTTATATAAGTATGGGTGAAAATGCCGGTAACAGCGTTTATATAAGTAATGAAGATGTTTCAATTCCGGGTGTTACGGGAACTTATGTTTCTGCATCAGTACAGCAGAGTCTTATAAACCTTTCATCTGCAGTTGAACAAGCTATGTCGTCAGGCGGAGGCGGGGGCTTCTCTGATATAAGACTTAAAGATGTTACGGGTGACTGTACTATAGGGTTAGACGAAATCAATGCTTTAGAAGTTAAGAATTTTACTTTTAAAAATGACAAAGAAAAAACTCCGCATGTAGGTGTTATAGCCCAGCAGCTTCAAAAAGTATTCCCTAATTCCGTATTTGAAGATAAAAAAAGCGGATATTTGAAAATCAAAACGGAAGAAATCTTCTATGCCATGGTTAATTCTATTAAAGAATTATTTGCACAAATACAGGATTTAACAGCAAAAATAACCGGACTTGATAAAAGAATAACCGAACTTGAAAAGCAAAACCAATTACTTTTAGAACAAAATAAAGCATTTGAAAAGCGGCTTGAAAAATTAGAAAAACAAAATTCCGGCAAATAAACTAATGATTAAAAACAAAAAAGCAGTTATATTAACTGCTTTTTTGTTGTAATATTTTTGTTATGAGATTAGATAAGTTTTTAAAAGTATCAAGATTAATAAAAAGAAGAACTGTTGCCAACAAAGTTTCGGATCAGGGCAGAATATACGTAAATGATATTATTGCAAAACCCGCAAAACAGCTTAAAGAAGGGGATATAATTACAATTGTTCAAGCCGGTGCACAAATAAAAGTAAGAATAAAAAGAATCCCCTTAAACAATGTATCTGTCCAAGAGGCTTCCGGTTTGTATGAAATTATAAACTAAATATCTTCATTTTCATCATCAAGTCTAATTCTTGACAGTTTAACAATTTCTTTAAAATCGGTATATTTATCGCATAATTCCTGAAATGTACCGACATCAATAATAGTTCCGTCTTTTAAATAAGCTATTCTATCGCAGTTAACAAGTGTTGAAAGCCTGTGCGCAATAGCTATTATGGTTTTGCTGCCTTTTATCTGCGATATAACTTCCGTTAATTTATTTTCTATTTTAACATCAAGGTTGGAAGTTGCTTCATCCAAAACTATAATTTCAGGTTCTCGGTATAAAGCTCTTGCAATACCTATTCTTTGCATCTGTCCGCCTGATAAACCGCTGCCATCCTGTTTCAATTCAATTTCAAGACCGTTTTCGGTTTGTTTTAACTGGTCATATAATTGTGCGGTTTTTAGCACTTCATCAGCTTTTGTTTTGTCAATATCTTTTCTTTCTACACCCCAGGCTATATTTGTATATATATCTCCTTCTATCGTACAGATTTTCTGCGGAACGTAACCGATAATGTTTCTAAACATCTGAATATTGTCTGTATTAAGTAATACATTATCAATATAAATATTGCCTTTATATTCAAGGAGCCCTAACAAACAATCAACAAGAGTGCTTTTTCCTGCGCCTGATAAGCCTACTATTCCTATAAATTCACCTTTTCTTATATCTAAATTTATATCATGCAGTACATTTGTTTTCTTATCATATGAATAACTTAAATCTCTTATTTGAATGTCTTCATTAAATTTTATTTTTTCTTTTGTATCTTTATTTTTTGAATAATTATAAAGATTATATTCGTCATATAGTTTAAATAATTCATCGACTCTGTTTGTATACAGATTTATATAGTTTAAATAAACCTGATTTTTATATACCTGCGGTACAACACGATATATTGCTATAGCGACAACACCGAATGTAATTAAGATATTTGAAGGATTTTCCCCGTATTTTGTTAATATACCGAAACAAAGTATAACCATTGTAAATATAAAGATTATTTCAATAATATATTGGGGCATTAACGGAATAAGATTAATTTTTTCGTTAAAAGGAATGATTTTTTCGGAAACATTTTTATAAAAATCATAGAAAAATTTCTGGCAGCCGTTAATCTTAATATCTTTAATACAGCTTAAACTGCTTATAACGGAGCTGTAAGGTCCATCTGTAAGATTTGCTTTTTTTATGCCGAGTTTCATGCTCCATTGTCTGAAAAATCCGCTCTGAACAGAACCTGCAATAGAGAAGAAAAGAACGGCAAGCAATGTATATAACGGTAATAAAAACATTAATATTGCAAATACCAGAATAATTACAAGTGTGTTGGAAATAAAATTAATAACTTTAAATACAAAATACTGCATAACATCGTCAATATTTTGCGTAACTTTGGAAATAATGTTGCTTTTACCTATTTTTAAATCTGCTTCATAAGGAGAATAAAGGAAAAAATCGAGCATTTTTTCTTTTATTTCAAGTCCCCATTTGCTCATAATTTTATTTTGCCAGTACATAATTAAAATACTGTATATATTTTTTATAATTATAATTCCGGCAATTAACGCGCCTATAATCAAAATTAAATGATTAATACTGCTGATGCCGAAATGTTCTTTAAAAAACATAGCAACAGGATTACTGACAACTCTGCCAGGATTAACAAGTATCAACATAAAAGGGAAAACAAGGACAATACTTAAAAACTCCAGAAGGCTGGTCATAAAAGCCATAAACAGCATATGAATAAGCTTAAATTCGTAACCTTTGCCGAAATATTGCAAAAATCTTATAAACTGTTTAAAAAACATATTACTCTCCTTAGTTACAAAAAATTATAACATAGAATATCTTCTGACATACATATTAGTATCATTTGCAAGCAGGTTCAAAATTTGTATAAATATATCATTTTTTTTTGATAAATAAAAAGCCGCTTTTGCTGTTTTTTCCCTTATTGTATAGTCTTTTGAAACAGCTGTATTTTTCAGAATATTAAACAATGTATTATCTGAGGTAATTCTTTCTGATATACTTATTATTGCTTCAAGATTCCAATATAAATTAAAATTTTTTTTGTTAAGCAGATAAGATTTATTATCGGGAATATCTTTTATTGCTATTTGTGTTTTTAATATTTCACCAATTATTTTTGAATATAAATACCCTGAGTCATCAACAAAAGGTAAAATTTCAATTATATTTCTTGAAACGGAAGGATTTATGTCAACTATAGCTTTTATAAAAATATCAAGGATTGATTTTTTTTGAAAAAAATGTTTAAAGTTATTTTGTTTTATTAATTCAAGAATTTTAAAAGAAGCGGTTTCTCTTATCGGACCGGGTTTATCCGTAAGATTATAAACAAGCATATCCGCCTCGTATTGATTATTAATTTCATTAATTTGGATAATACAAAACTGTTTTTTTAATTCATTATCGCCGCTAAGTTCTTTAATCAAATCTTCATGAGTATAATCCATAGCGCAGTATTCAACGGCAGATGAGAGCATTTGCATATTTTTCTCATAATTTATATCAAAAAAATTATTCATAGACATTAATATAGCATAGTTGGAGGTTAAAAATGAACTAAAAAAGGTATAAAGTAGTTATACTTATTGTGGAACATGATATATAATAATTTTTAGTGAGAGGCAAGGAATAAAATGAAAGAAATTTTAAATTTTTTTAAAGAAATTTTTATGCTTGATTCAAACGAAAAAATGCCGATAGGGTTATGCGGTTTTGAATGTGCGGCCGAACCTGTGGTAAAAACTCCAAAACCGAGAAGAAAAAGAGAAATGCGTCTTTCCGAGTTAATGGATAAATAATAAATCTTTCCTATTAAATAAATTCAGAATATCCGCTTGATGAATAAAATTTGTTGAATTATAATTAAGTTCGGTAGATTAAAGCGATATGGAGTTTAGAAATGAATTTAGCAAATATGATGAAGCAGGCACAGCAGGTGCAGAAAAGATTACAGGACGCACAAAAAGAACTGGCTGCCGTTGAAATAAAAACAGAAGCTGCAAATGGTGCTGTTACGGTTATTTGTGACGGACATGGGAAATTTAAATCTATCAAATTGACAAAACAGGCTTTAAATTCCGAAAATCCCGAATCTGTTGATGATGAATCCGTTGAAATGCTTGAAGATTTGATTACTTCCGCAATGAAACAGGCAACGGAAGAAGCAGGCAAAAAAATGCAGGATAAAATGAAAGGAATTGTTCCTGCTGGCATAAATATTCCCGGATTATTCTAATGGAATATACAAAGCCTTTAGCACAATTGATAGAGTTTTTTCAAAAATTCCCCGGGATAGGACCTAAATCTGCCCAGAGAATGGCTTTTCATCTGCTAAAAATGCCTTTATCAGAGGTTGAAAAATTCTCTAAAGTATTGGTTGAAGCAAAAGAAAATATTCATTACTGTAGTATTTGTTTTAATATGTCAGCAAATAATCCTTGTGAAATATGTACGGATGAAAGACGTGATAAGACTGTTATCTGTGTAGTTGCGGAAACAAAAGATTTAATTGCCATAGAAAAAACACGTGAATATAAGGGGCTTTATCATGTTCTGCAAGGAATGCTTTCTCCGTTAGACGGTATAGGTGTTGAAGATATAAGGATAAAAGAATTATTAACAAGAATTGCAGATACAAATGTTGAAGAAGTTATTCTTGCATTAAGTCCATCCGTAGAGGGTGAAGCAACAAGCATGTATATTTCAAAGTTATTAAAACCGTTTAATATAAAGATTTCAAGAATTGCTTTCGGGCTGCCTGTAGGCTCCGATTTGGAGTTTGCGGATGAAATTACTCTGGCTAAAGCAATAGAAGGAAGACGTGTTATCGATTAAGGAGATAAAAATGAGTCAAATAACCATTAGATCCGACAGAGATACGGATTATACTTTCACTTATCAGGGAAAAGACGTTACACTTGAAGCAAGAAGCGTAATAAGTATTGCTAACGGGCTTCAGGATGTTGTATTGCCGACCTGTAAAATGAAAATTGCCAATAATTTAATTATTATTAAAGAATAAAAAAATATGTTTGTTTTTTTTCGGATAGATTTTTCTATCCGAAATTTTTTGTTTTATATTTAAATGTGAAGAAAAATTAAAATTATCATTTTCTCCCTAAAGTTATATCATTTTTTTTCCGATATAAAAAAAGTATTTGGTTAAAAAAGGAGAGTTGTATGCCTGAATTCGGAAAAGAAGCTATTTTCAATAAATATAAAAATATTTTCGGCGATACAAAAGCTACAATTGAAGCTATTCAAAAATACCTTAATGAAAATTCAACCTCCAAGACAGAGATAGAAGAAGCATTATATGAAGAGGAACCTGCTGCTTCAATTAATAAAATTTTAAACAGTACTGCTTGTGAAGAAACAAATTCAGCCATTCAAAAAATAATTAATAATCTTTAGTTGTTTAAATAAAATTAAAAGTGTGTTATTATTAACCCGCAATGTATATAAGGGGTTAATATGAAAAAAATATGGATTCGTGACATTAAAGATTATGAAGGAAAAGAAGTTACAATCTTAGGGTGGCTTTATAATAAACGCTCAAGCGGTAAGCTGCATTTTCTGCAGTTAAGAGACGGAACAGGAGAAATTCAGGCAGTTGTTTTTAAAGGAAATGTTCCGGAGAGTGTTTTTGAACTGTCAGATAAAATAACTCAGGAAAGCTCTGTTGCTGTAAAGGGCATTGTAAAAAAACATGAGCGCTCAAAAATCGGATACGAACTGGATGCAACGGATGTCAAAATTATATCTCCTTCCGTAGATTACCCTATTACTCCAAAAGAACACGGAACCCATTTTTTAATGGAGCACAGGCATTTATGGCTTCGTTCTTCGAGACAGCGTGCTATTCTTAATGTTCGCCACAGAATTATAAAATCAGTGCGCGACTTTTTCGATTCACATGGCTTTACCTTGGTTGATGCTCCTATTTTTACTCCAAACGCTTGTGAGGGAACAACAAACCTTTTTGAAACGGATTATTTTGACACTAAAGCATATTTAACCCAATCAGGACAATTGTATATGGAAGCGGCAGCAATGGCTGTCGGTAAAGCTTATTGTTTCGGTCCTACTTTCCGCGCCGAAAAATCAAAAACAAGAAGGCATTTAACGGAATTTTGGATGGTCGAACCTGAAGTTGCCTTCGCCGATATCTATGATGATATGGATTTAGCGGAAGAATTTATTGAATATATCGTGGCTCAGGTTGTAGAACATAACAGAGCCGATTTAGAGGTTTTAGAGCGCGATATTTCCAAACTGGAAAATATAAAACGCCCGTTCCCGAGGATTTCTTATGATGAAGCAATTGAAATTCTTCATAAAAAGGGGAATGAAACTCCCCGGGGAGAGGATTTTGGCGGAGATGAAGAAACTTTGATATCGGAGGAATTTGATAAGCCTGTTATGATTCACCATTATCCTATGGCGGTAAAAGCATTTTATATGAAACAAGACGGAGATAAAGCAGCTTGTGTTGATGTAATAGCACCAGAAGGTTACGGAGAGATGATAGGCGGCGGTCAAAGAGAGGATGACCTTGAAAAATTAAAAGCAAAAATAAAAGAGAACGGTTTATCCGAAGAAGTTTTTGACTGGTATTTAGATTTAAGAAAATACGGTTCCGTCCCTCATGCCGGATTTGGTCTTGGTATTGAAAGAACTGTTGCCTGGATATGCGGTTTGCCTCATGTAAGGGAAACTATTCCGTTCCCGCGTCTTATGGATAGAATAAGACCATAATATTTCATGGACTTATTATGTCCGAACAAAATTTCACGATAAGCCAGAGGCGTGAGTGAAATTTTGAGAGCGGCGTATTGAAAAACGGATTGCGAGCAGAGGGTGCAGCCGGGTCGGCTTGCGAAGAGCGAAATTCCGGACGGACGGAGTGAAACGAGTCCGAAAAGCAATAGCGATGCTGACGGTAACGAAGTGAAGTCAGCGGCAGCAATGAGCGTAAAGGAATTTTAAGAAAGCAAGACGAGCAGGGCGAAAACCCGTTTAATGCGAGCAACCAAGCAGGTGAGTATTAAAGTGGAAATGTTGAATTTTCACTTTAATACGACACTAGATTATATACCAAAATGAAAACATCAAGTTCGTAGATTGGGTAAAACATAATGAAACCCAATCTATGGACTGAAATTCAATCAGGTGATATGATAATTTTTATAAAGCATAAATATAGTTTCGACAGTGTAAAACCGGTCTATGTACTTCGTATTGATTTGGCGTAATCCGTTCCGGTCTTTTGCGTTTTTGGATCTTGAGGTTTAAATAATGAATAATATAAAGGAAGAGAATATTAATAATAAAAATAAATATAAATATAAATATAAATATAAATATAAATATAAATATAAATATAAAAATATATTTGTTCAATATTCTCTGAACCTTTGGAAGATATTCTTGTTGATTTGTGAAACAATTATTAATGCGCCTTCTATTTTAATCGATTTTATAAAATTAAACTTACAGGTATTTTATCTGAA
>CALUSW010000015.1 GCA_944323535.1 Candidatus Gastranaerophilales bacterium
ATACTCTGACATAAACATAATAAAACTAATTAAAAATACCGCAATTACATAAGCTGCGGTATTTTTAATTAGTTTTAATATTGGACTAAAATATAATCTAGTGTCGTATTAAACGGGTTTTCGCCCTGCTCGTCTTGCTCTTCGCAAGCCGACCCGGCTGCACCCTCTGCTCGCAATCCGCTTTTCAATACGCCACTCTCAAAATTTCACTCACGCCGCCGGCTTATCGTGAACTTTTGTTCGGACAATTTATATTGACATAAAATTTTATTTTTCTATAATTAGATTAGTTATTTTCACATGAAGGGGTGCACCACCTCGGGTGCAGATTGTTCTTTCATGTGTTTTTTTGTTAGTAAAACCGGAGAGCTAAATTGAATAATTCAAATAAATTTATAATAGCGGGACATGAATTTAATTCACGATTTATTTTAGGTTCAGGCAAATATAATGTAGAACTCATCAAAGCTGCAATTGAATATGCAGGCGCCGAGATTATTACGCTTGCTTTAAGACGTGCAAATACAAATGATAAAGAAAATATAACAGACTTTATCCCTGAAGGAATTACTCTTCTCCCTAACACATCAGGAGCCAGAACTGCAGATGAAGCAGTCAGAATTGCCCGTTTAGCAAGAGAAATCGGCTGCGGCAATTTTGTTAAAATTGAAGTTATCAGAGATTCAAAATATCTTTTGCCTGATAATTATGAAACTGTTAAAGCAACTGAAATTCTTGCAAAAGAAGGTTTTATTGTAATGCCTTATATGTATCCAGATTTGAATATTGCAAGAGATTTAGTTAATGCAGGAGCAGCAGCAGTAATGCCCCTGGCCGCACCAATCGGCTCAAACAAGGGACTTTGCACAAAAGATTTTATTCAAATTCTTATAGATGAAATTGACTTGCCCGTTATTGTCGATGCCGGTATAGGAAGACCGTCTCAGGCATGTGAAGCTATGGAAATGGGCGCTGCTGCCATTATGGCAAATACAGCCATAGCAACGGCAGGAAATATTATTCAAATGGCGGGAGCATTTAAAAAAGCTATTGAAGCAGGACGTGAAGCATATCTTGCAAAAACAGGAAGGGTAAAAGAAAAAGGCGCATCGGCATCTTCGCCTTTAACGGGATTTATTCTGGATTAGGAGCAGACTATTTATGCAGAATCATATGCAATATATGGAAGATATGGAAATTATTGAATCTGATATTATGCAAAAAGTTCTTGAGGAAACCCGGAACTATAATTACAATGAATATAAAACAGAGGATATCAAAAGGGCTTTATCCTCCGATGTTTGTTCCGTCGATGACTTTAAAGCATTATTATCTCAAGCAGCATCCGATTTAATAGAAGAAATGGCATTAAAAGCAAAAGAAGAACGCGAAAAGCATTTTGGAAATTCGGTATATTTATTCACCCCGTTATATATATCAAACTATTGTGAAAATTATTGTATATACTGCGGATTTAACAGTCATAACAAAATAAAAAGGGCTAAGTTAAATATTGATGAAATAGAAAGAGAAATGCAGGCAATACAAGCAACCGGACTTGAAGAAATTCTTATACTTACCGGTGAAAGCAGAAAAATGTCCGATGTTAAATACATAGGAGAAGCCTGCAAGCTTGCCCGTAAATATTTTAAAATGACAGGACTTGAAGTATATCCGATGAATACGGAAGAATACCGCTATCTTCAAAAATGCGGCGCAGACTACATAACAGTTTTTCAGGAAACTTATAATCCGGATAAATATAAAGAGCTGCATCTTCAAGGACACAAAAGAATATTTCCGTACCGTTTTAACGCTCAAGAGCGTGCATTAAAAGGCGGAATGAGAGGAACGGCATTTGCAGCCCTCCTCGGGCTTGATGATTTCAGAAAAGATGCTTTTGCAACAGGGCTGCATGCATATCTGCTTCAAAGGAAATATCCGTATGCGGAAATTTCTTTTTCCTGTCCGAGACTGCGCCCGATAATAAATAATAATAAAATTAACCCTAAAGATGTACATGAAAAACAACTTTTACAGGTAATTCTTGCATACAGAATATTTATGCCCTATGCTGGAATAACAATTTCTACCCGTGAAAGAGCAGATTTCAGAGATAATATTTTATCTCTTGCCGCAACAAAAATATCTGCCGGTGTAAGTACGGGTATAGGCTCACACAATAATGATGTTAAGGATAAAGGAGATAATCAGTTCATCATAGCTGATGACAGAAATGTTAATGAAGTTTATAATGCTGTTAAAGCTAAAGGTCTGCAGCCGGTAATGAATGATTATATATATGTATAAGGATAAAAAATGATTTCGGAAGAAAAAAAGACAATATGTGTATACTGCTCATCAAGCAATTATCTGCCTCAAAAATTTTATGATTTTTCTCATAAATTCGGACGATTAATAGCCTTAAACGGTTATAATATGGTATACGGCGGAACTACGGTCGGAATGATGGGAATTATTGCCGATGAAGCACTAAAAAACGGGGCAAAAGTAACAGGGGTTATTCCTGAACGCATTGCCTCATTCGGACTAAAGCACCCTGAATTGGCGCAGGTTATAATAACTAAGGACATGCGGGAAAGAAAAGCAACAATGGAAAAATATGCGGATATTTTTGTTGCTGCTCCCGGCGGTTTCGGTACATTTGAAGAAATATTCGAAATTCTTGTTGCAAAACAATTGGGATATCATAATAAACCGGTTATTTTTCTCAATTTTGACAACTACTATGAAAACATGCTGCGTATGTTTAATACCGTTTATGAAAATAAATTTGCAAAAGAAGATATGAAATCACTCTATTATATTGCAGATACACCTGAAGAAATGTTTGAATATATAAGAACATATACCCCTAAAGAAATTGCATTAAAATGGTAAATTTTAACAAATATTAATATACTAATACTTTTTATTAAAGAATTTTTTTATTTTTGCCGATAGAAAAAACATAAGTTATGGAGCTAAAGGCAAAAATGGGATTAAATGTGAATTCTGTATATTCGGCAAATCATAATAAACCTGCTATTGACAGTGATGCCTTAGCACGTGTAACACAAAAGATTTTTAATCCTGAAAACGATAAAACCATTGATGTATCAAAACTTGATTTATCAAAATTTAACAGAGCAAGTATAGGCACCGATTTATATGCTTCAAGAACAAACGGAGAAGTTGCTCTTCAAGCTGCTAAAGCCGCAACGGATTTTGATATTAATCTCAGTAAAGCTTTCAGTGCAAATGTTCAATATTTAAATTCTCAAGCCGCACAAAGTTTATTTACATCAAAAGAAAATAACGGCAAAATTGCGCTTGCTGTTGACAATCTGCAAAAAATTAATGAAGAACAAATAATAATTGAATCCTCCCAAATTTCCGAAACAAAAGATATGGATAAAGATAAAAGAGGTTCAAATCCGTTTTCTTTTTACGTAAAAACAGATAAAAACGAAGAACAAGATGATAATGAATCTGTTTTTAATTCTATAAATATTTTTGCCTAATATACATTGTTACTTGTTTTTGCGACGGAATTCATAATTTCGTCTTTTTTTTGCATAAAAAAAAGGGACATGTTATGTCCCAAATAATTCGGAATGTAAAAGAAAATCATTTTACTATCCATCGTGTGTAAGTAAGGTAAGTAAGGTAAGTATGTAAGGTATATTGTTTAAAAAATTATTTTTGTAATAAAAAGTTTAGTACGCGTACTTTTGTCTTCATCCCTGTTCCCGTTATAATCTGTAGTCGTTTTAGTTTGCTTTTGTTTTTCTCTCTTAATATCTCTCTTGTTTATTTTTTGTTTGTTTTGTCTTACATATATATAAAGTATTTTTTATATACAAAATTGCTAAATCATAGATAAAAAATATATAAAATGCTTAACATTTCTTAATTTTCAAATAAGGATATGTAATATATAGCCCCAAATATATACATACGGTTAATATACGAAAACTTATTTAAACAAGTATTATAAAACTATACATATTCCACTCTCACTCGTAAACTGTATGACCGAATTTTTCGGTCTTTTTTTTTATTAAAAAACCAGCTTAAGAATATAAGAACCGAAAAGAATACAACCGATAATAACACTCATAAATGCAGCTAGAAGAACCATACCTGCAGACATATCCTTTGCCATTTCAACAAGTTTTGAATAATTATTTTTATAGACGGCATCAAGAGTAAATTCTATAGCCGAATTTAAAAGTTCACAAATTAGAACAAGAGCTATCATAATTAAAAGTATACATATATCCGTTAATGAAAATCTTAATAAGACAGAAAACGCAATAACAAAAACAGATATAAAAATCTCAATAACAAAATTCCGCTGGGAACTTACAGCAAGCTTTAGCCCCCTTATGGCATTAGAAATACTTTCAGCTACACTTGAAGATTTGAATTTAGTCATAACACCAGTGCCTTTGATTTATTTTGATAATCGATCATAAAATTATAATCTTTTTCCGTTTGATGATCAAAACCGAGAAGATGTAATATACCGTGAGATATTACAAAAAATAACTCGTTTTTAAAATCTATATTGTTTTCTTCCGCCTGTTCTTTTACTCTATCCAGAGAAATCATTATTTCTCCGAGATAAACTTCATTATCTATAATAAACCGCTCTTCCTTCGGAGAATCCGCAAAAATAGAAAAAGTTATAACATCCGTAGGCATATCTTTATTACGATATTCATTATTAATGCGTTTTATTTCATTATTATTCATAAACACTATATCAAAAACTACCGCAGCAAAAGAACAATCAGCAAGACAGGATTTATTCATAATATTTTCTTCAGCAAAAATAAAATCCGCCATTTTAACAACAGCATTATATATTTCGGTTTCATTAATCTTAAAAGAGGAATAATTATTTTCTAAAAATATATTCAGCTGCGCCACAATTACCTGCTTATTCTTCTTTATTTCGGATTTCTTCAATAGATTCCTGATATTTAATACGTTTATGGAACACGCTTCTTAGAACTCTGGAGAGAGTTGCGGCAATAACTTTAATATCTTTAAGAGTCAAAGGACTTTCCGAAAGCTGGTCATCATCAAGTCTGTCTTTTATTATCTTATTTATTAAAGCGTCCAATTCTTCCTGAGATTGATCTTTTAATGTTCTGGAAGCAGATTCTACCGCATCTGCTATCATTAATATAGCAGTCTCTTTAGTATTAGGTTTGGGACCTGTATAGCGGAATTGTTCTTCTTTTACATTTTCGATGCCTTCCTGCGCAACCGCCTGATTATAAAAATAGCTGGCAAGAGAATCCCCATGGTGCTGAACCATAAAATCCTGTATTATTTCAGGGATATTATACTCTTTGGCAAGCGCAATGCCGTCTTTGGTATGCGATGTTATAACCATTTTACTTGAACGCGGAGTTAACTTTTCATGAGGATTTTCAATGCCGCTGTAAGTTTGATTTTCAACAAAGAACAAAGGTCTTACAATTTTTCCTACATCGTGATATAAAGCCCCGACTCTTGCCAGAATAGGATTAGCTCCTATTGCCTCCGCTGCCGATTCTGCTAAATTAGATACCCTTAAACTATGCTCAAATGTACCGGGTGCGGTTTCATGCAATTTTTTTAATAACGGCTGGTTATAGTCACCAAGTTCAGCAAGCCCGAACATTGTAATTACTTTAAAAGTATTCTCAAAAATAGGAATCATTCCGACAGCTATAATACCCGAGAAGAAACAATTTAAGACACCTGCCGCAACATCCTGCATAAGTTTATTAATTCCGAGATCATAGTATACGCAAAGTATAATTACAGCCATTGCAATTGAAGTATAAGCACCTACTTTTATAAGATCAAACCTTCTTGTATACTTTATAGTTGTCATGCCTATTGTTGAAATTATCACCGACAATATAAATACGGACATTGCAAGCGCCGAAAATTGAAGCGAGAAAGTTATAATCGTCAGTAAAGTTACGGTTATAAAGAATGCACTTCTGGGATTTAAGAATACCGATAATATAATTGTAAAAAACGGGAACGGAAGCAGGAACACAGACCAGTTTACAGGCAGCAATACTGACAATATTGCCATAAACAAACATAAAACAGCTACTATTAATAAATATCTTTTATTTAAAAATTTTGGTTCAAATGATTTCAAATAATATATTACGGTAAAAATTCCTATCCCGACCAGACATAATATACCCAGAATTCCAAGATAATTAATTCTCAAAATATTGTAACCGGCCTTGCTGAGCGCTTCTTTTTTAACCTGAGTTATAGGTTCTCCTACCTTAACAATGGTATCACCTTTATTAAATTTAACTATAATCGGAGAAACCATATCACGGGCATTTTTTCTGGCAATGGCTGTTGCTTCTTCATCGACAATCATATTCGGAACTATAACCTGTTCTAAAAGCGCCGTTATAACTTTTATCTGGTTATTTGTTGTATTTGCTTCTATATTTCTTCTTATAATTTTTGAGAGAGAATTCTCTTCAAAATCTTTTTCGGTTATCCCTTCATTTAAAACGGAAGTTAATGTTTTTTGCGAGGATACAAAAATTTTATTTAATAATTCATCATCGGCATTTAAAAAATAAGAGACAATAAATGATTTTGCGGATATATCGGAAATATCCAGCATTACATCCATGTCTTTTTGTTTTTTTTGTTCAGATTCTCCCGAATTTCTGATATTTTGTATTTCATTGATTATTTCATTTAAATTATTTTTAATATAACCGTCATCGGCAGGTGCATATACAAGACTTACCTTATGGGCAACTTCTCTTTTTCTTTTCTCTGTTTTAATATTATCAACAACCTCAATGTCTCTGGGGGCAACAACCATTACTTTGCTTATATTGTCGGTGCCGGCTATTGTCTGAAAGAAAAAATATTTTGATACTATTATTCCCGTAAAGATAACCGCAAAAATAACTATTAAAAATCCGTTCAAAAGAAATTTAGGTGATTTTAGCCCTGACAATTTCTTATTAAAGTCTATTTTTTTCATATAAAAACCACTATTATTTATTATTTATCACTTAATTTTACACCAATCCTTTTTTTTTGCAAAATTCATTAAATATTTGAACTTTTACTCTTACAATAATATAATTACAAAAGTAGAGTTTTACAACTTCAGATTAGTGCCGGCAGATTATTTAATATGCAAATAAATAAAAAACTTTTTAAATTGTTATTTAAGACCTTTATTACAATTGCAATACTTGAGTGTATATATTTGTTTTTTATACCTTTTATGCTTGAAAGAGATATTGTACAAATTTATATACAGAAAAATCTTCAGAATAAATTAAATTTAAAAATCCAATATACAAATCCTGAATTTAAAACATATATAAGACCTGCATTATCAATAAAATTTAAAGATCTTAGTATTTACGGGGAAAAAAGCAACGATTTAATTCTTGAAGCTCAAAATCCCGAATTAAAAATTTCTCTGCTGCCTGTCGTAATTAAAAAGCTGGATATAAAACATTTATTCGCAGATGACATACACCTGAATATAGAAAAGGACAAAGACGGAAAATTTAATTTTGAAAAACTTTTTGACGGAAACAGCAGAAAAAATTTCAAATTATCTTATGAAAATGCACTGTTAAATATAAAAAATCTGCATGTTAACACAAAAGATCTGGAGTTAAATAAGTCATTTAAAATAACTGCGGCTCCTTTTATGGTAGAAAATAATACAGGAAAAGATATAATTGCTTTAACTGCAAAAGGACAGTTGTTAACACCGGAAAATACCGGTGATTTTGACATAAATCTTTCTTTTAAATATCCTCTCTCTTATGAAAATTTTGACAAAAATTTAATAAACGGAACCTGTTTTATATACAATCTTGACTTAAAAATATTGCAGCCGTATCTTCAAAAATATTTTGACAATAATATTGCAGCATTTGAAGGCTTTGTCGATTTTATACAATTATCCGCAGAAAAAGATGAAAACAACAGAAATCAAATTATAATAAATACAAAGTTCAACAATGCCGTTTTTGATAAAAAAAATTGGAAAAACCATATTATTGCTGCAGGAGAAAATAAATTCAATGCCGGTATAGCACTTTATGATAATATTGTCGGAATTAACTCGGCACAATTCAAAGCAGACAATATCAACATTAGTGCAAACGGGACAATAACACTAAGCAAAAAACCCGAACTTAATATAAATGCGGAAGTAAAAGATTCAAGAGCCGAAAATATAGCAGCAATTCTTCCGCCGACACTTGTTCCCGAATATATGACAATAGAAAAAGTCAAAACTTACGGAGTCTATGGAAATATAGAAGGAAAAGCCAATATAAAAGGTAAAGTTCCCCGTCCTGATATAACAGGATATATTAATGCCGATGATGTGCATGTTCTGGACAAATCCATACATAAACTGCATAAAGGAACCGTTCATCTTACTTTTGATAAAAGAATATTAAATATGGATATCCTTGTTGAACTTCCCGAAAAACAAAAAACAGAAGTCAAAGGATTTGTTTATATGTATAGAGAAGGAATAAATAATGTTTCGGTGAAAACAACCGAAAATATAGATTTCCCTCTGGCACAAAAAATAATAGTCCCGATAAGTAAAGTATTTAATTTCCAATTAGGACCTATTCCGGATATGAATATAATATCAGGGAACGGAATAATCGATATATTCATTAAAGGGTCTTTGGATTTCATTAATATTGACGGTTTCAGCAGATTTAACAACGCAAGATTAGGCTATAACGGACTATACGGCGAAGTAAAAAATGCAAAAGGAAATCTTGATTTTAAACATGATACAATAAATTTCAAATCAGAGCAGGCATTTATAAAAGATAATCCCATATCGGTTGAAGGAAAAGTAAAATTAAATAAAAACATGGATTTTAATATTTCCTCTAACCATGTAAAGGCAGAAGATTTACTTGAACTGATAAACAAAAGCTCTCTTCTAAAAGATGTAAAAGAAGGTATTTCGGTTATAACAAGAGCTTCGGGACCTGCTTCAATATTTGTAAATCTAAATGCAAGGATTGTTCCCGTTCCTTTCGGACAGCCTCCATTGCCGCCTGAAGAAGCTTTTGAAGATTTGAAGGTTAACGGTTCTTTATATCTTCTCGGAGCCTCCTGTAATATTGAAGGATTTAGAACACCAATTGAACAAGTTAAAGGAGTTGCTGATTTTACCGAAAGCGTTGTAAATTTAAGAAAAATCGAAGGATTGGCAGGAGCCTCTCCTTTAACAATAAACGGACAAATCATTACAGATATGGAAACCAAAATTCCGGATGTTGATATAGAAATAACAAGCAATGATGTTAATCTCAAAGATACTATAAAATTTTTAACACAATCATATCTGTATCCCGAAAATTATCCAAACCTTGATTCTTTATACAAAATAGCATCGAAACACGATTTATATTTTAAATATAAAGCCAAATCGGTTGATTTTCTTACCGATAAAGCATATGCCGTTATGAATTTTATTGAAGATAAAACCGATAATCCCGTTAAAGCAAAATCAGGAAGAATAGTTCTTGATAAAGCAACAGTAAAAATTGAAGATGTTAAAGCAGACCTTTTTGATTCGACACTGAATATATCAGGAGAAGTAACAAATGTAGATACAGTAAATCCTATATATAATTTAAAAATTAATACGGACAAATTTAATCTCGAGAATATAAATAACTCGGATAAAATAACTATACTTCCTGAACAAATAAAAATGTTTCTGGCAGAATTCTATAATTATAAAGGTTATTCCGATATAAATATAAATGTAAAACAAAATAAATTAAACGGGCAGATTAAATTTATAAAAACAAAACTTGAACATTTTGCAACAAAATCTCCAGTAAATTTTGATGATTTTACCGTACATATAGATAATAACAAACTGCAAATAAATAATCTTACGGCACAAATAGGCGATATGCCTTTTTATGGGGATTTAACAATTTCAGATATCTATACAAATCCAAGGATTAACGGATATTTTACTTCAAAAGTAACTAATAACTTTGTAAAAGGTTATTTACCGGAATATATCTCTAAGAAGCTTGATGTTACCGGAGATATTAATCTGTCTGCCGGTATAAAAGGAACAAAAGATAATTTGAATATATTTCCAAAACTCACATTAAATACAGAATCAGATATTTCTTATGATAATGTTAATATCGGTGAAATTAATGATAAAAGAGAATTTACGGGCAATATAAATATTCAAAACAAAATAATCAACGTAAAGAAATTTGATTATGTAAAATATGTGTCATCACAAAATAATAAAACATATCCGATAAACTTTGCCTCCGCCGCAGGAATATTCAGAATAAATAATGAAAACTCAATTGAACCTGAAGAAATAACCGTTAAAACAAATAATAATCTATCTGCAAGAATATTAAATCTTTTCTTTAAAAACAAAATTTTAAAACACGGCACCTTTAATTGTGATTTAAAATATAAATATAATACACTGACTAAAACTGCTAAGATTATAGGAAATCTTGACTGCAGAAATATAGATATACCTCTTTTTGATACTATTATAAAAAATGTTAAAATTAAGGCAGCGGAAAACGATATTAAAGTACATTTATTTGCTTTTATGGCAGATTCCGGCTTAAATATAAATTCGGTATTTGAAAATAATTTCGGAGAAAAACCTAAAATACGCTCATTAGATATCTTTGCCGATCAAATTGACAACGATAAATTGTTTAAAAGTATGTCGCAGGTACACAAAGCCGTTAATACAAATAATAATATTAAAAACATTGATTTATCCGGTTTTAATATAGATAAAGGAACATTAACCGTAAAAAAATTCATAATTAAGTCAATGTCGGCAGATAATCTTAAAAGCAACTTTTCAATAGATGAAAACGGCATTTTTTACGCGAATGATATGTATGCGGATATAGGACAGGGCAATATAAACGGGAAATTAACCTATAATTTAAACAACAGTGAAGCCGAATGTGATTTTGAATTAAATGATGTTGATTCAAATTATATTGCAGAAACTTTATTTGACGGTAAAGACCAGATATACGGGAATGCAAACGGAAAAATGTTTCTTAAAACAAAAGGCTATACAAATGAAGAAAGAATTAAAAATTTATCCGGTTTTGTATATTTTGATATTTCAGACGGAAGAATGCCAAAACTCGGCTCTTTAGAATATCTTTTAAGAGCAAGCAATATAATAAAAAGCGGAATAACAGGTTTTACGATTAACAGTATTTTAGAGCTGCTGAACCTTGTTAAGACAGGATATTTTTCCAATATTAGCGGCAGCTGCGTTATACAAGACGGTATTGCAAGAGAAATAGAAATATTTTCAAAAGGTGAGAATCTTAGCCTTTATATTCACGGAAATTACGATATAAGTAAAACTCATGCAGATATGGAAATATTAGGAAAATTATCTAAAAAGATTTCCACGATATTCGGTGCTATCGGCAATACTTCATTAAATACATTTTTCAAATTAATTCCCGGCATTTCTCTCTTAGATTTCAGCAGAAAAGATTTTATAGAAAATGTTGAAAAAATACCATCATTTACAAACGGCGAATATGAATCAAGAGTTTTTCAGGCTATTATCAACGGCAATATTAATAATTCAGAATATGTACAAAGCTTCAGATGGGTTAAATAAAAAGACAGAGATAAATATATCTCTGTCTTTTAGTTAAATAAACTGAATTATTCCCGTTCCAAATTTTCCAGAGGGCAGCCCATAGGTCTGTCTTTTTTAAATTCGCCTCTTTTTTTGTTAAATTCTTTTTTGCGTTTTTCCATATTTTTTCTCTGTTCTTCTTTTATCTTAGAGAATTCTTTCTTTTGTTTTTCAGTAAGTATGGATTCGAAATTTTTCATATTTTCTTTTCTGCAATTATCAGCTTGCATTTTAAGGTCTTTTAATTCGCTGCGAAGCTCATTCTTTTGTTTTTCTTTATCTTCCTGTGATAAAGAAGTATCTGAATCTATCCTGCGGAATTCTTGTTTTTTGACTCTTATTTCATCAAAAATCGGTTTGATTTTTTCATGGTCATGAATTCTGTTTTCTTCAATTTGTTTCTTCTGTTCATCCGTTAATTTTAGACGTTTTTCAAATTCAGCTTTTTTTGCTTCCATTTCTTTTTTAGACGGATGTTTTCCTTTAAAATGCGGCGGTTTTTTCATATTCTGAGAATGACCCGGGGCAAAATGTTCAGGCGGCGGAGGGGGAGGACCCTGTACATCTTCAGGCAAAACAGAGTTATATTCCGATTCGGGGTGTTGTACATCCGTTTGTACATCTGCCGCCTTACAAATATTGCCGCCTGACATCATTACAAATACAGCTAATACTGCCATAATAAAATTCTTTTTCAATGTTATTCTCCTTTCAGATTAAATCTTTTAATGCTATACTAAGTTCTTTGCGCGCGTTAAATAGTCTTGATCTGATTGTACCTACCGGACAATTTAATTTTTCCGATATTTGTTCATAACTCATTTCCTGCATTTCATACATTATAATTACTTCTTTAAATTTAGGTTTTAATGCATCTATTGCATCCATAATTTTTTTTTGCCGCTGCTTGCGAATTAAAGCGGATTCTATACTTTCCCGTTCGTCTTTTATTTGTATTAAATCATCTTCCTCTGTTAATGTATTTTGAGAATGTTTAAAATATGCTGACTTCATATAATCACGGCATAAATTAGCAGTTATGGTATTAATCCAGCTTTTAAATTTACCTGCTTCTTTATATTTACCTATATTTTTCCAGGTTCTTATGTAAACTTCCTGTTCAATATCTTCATTATTAGAACCTGTCATATTAGAAATAATTTTCCGGATATTATTTCTGTATTGGTCTATAATAAATTTCAAAATTTTTCCTTTACTCTATATCTCCAAAAAGCCATATTCATCTACAGGCAAGCCTAAAGAACTGCTAATATAAGATTCATCAGCCGAATTTACCTGAAATGTATAATCTCCGTAAAGTTGATATCCCGAATAAACACTAAATCCTGCTAAGAATATAAAGCAGCATGCCAGTTTTTTTACGGCATCAAGTTTTCTTTTATTCCGTTTTGCCAGATAAACAGGTGCAACTTCTTTTACCAAATTTGAAACTTTTAAATATTTAGCATGTTCTTCTCTGCAATCGGGGCAGTTCTTAAGATGTTCATTAAAGGCTTCATCATCTTTAAAAACAAAATATGCTTCATACTTATCGCATTTTCTTTTATCCGTCATTTTATTTTTCCTCTTACATTAAGTATAACGAAAAACAAAAAAATAAAGTTCATTTTTTATTAAAAAATTTTTCAACATAAAACAGCCGTAAAATAAAAATTATTTTATGGCTGTTTTATTATCTTTAAACTTTTATATTATCTTCTAATATAAAGTTGTGAACCGGTTAAATTCATTTGATTATATTGTTCTAAGAATTTTTTTACATATCTTTGGTATGTAATTGTAGGCATAATTCTTTGAACTTCCATTAAATAATTAATCGTTTTTGAATCAAGATCATATAAAGCAGAATCTGCATCCTGATACAATTTGCTAATTTGCAGATTTTTATCGGAATCCGAAAAATCCGCAGAATTTTTGACTATATCAATTTGCCTTAAAATATTACGCAGGCTTTCCGCGGTAATACCTGCGTTATTTTTATATTGCATTGTTGACATATCAAAAGACGAGCGAATTTCGCCTATAAGCTCATTTTTATTTACCATTGAATTAAAATCATAATTTACAATAGATTGTACCTGATTAAGCTTATATGTAACATCAGCCTCAGACGTAATTGCCGCATTAACGGCAGAAGATATCAAAAACAAGCTCAAACACAGCGCAGTAAAAATATTTAAAAGTTTCTTTTTCAAAATACATCTCCTTTACTTTTGTAAGAAATCATTAAAAGAATCCTGAACATTCATTTGAAGAGCACGGTACTGAAGATACTGTTCTTCTGTCATATTAGCCTTATATAATTTATCCGTTTCCTGTTCAAGCTGTTTTTGCTGAGCTTTGAAAGTTTCAAGATTTCTTTCATAAGCGCCCGATAACAGTTCAATTTGTTCCGGAGTCTTATCTTTATCCTGCTTCAACTGATTAATTTTATTATTATATTCTATAATTCTCATTTCCAAATCATTATTTTTTTGCTTATAGTTAAAACTGATTCGTGTTAAATTTTGTTTCTGCGCAGGCGTAATCCCTTCAAGAGAGTCGAAAACATCCGCAAATGCGGCACTGCCGGCAAAGGCACATATTAAACCTAACAAAAAAGCTGTTTTTTTCATCCGTATACCTCTTCCTATTTATAATCAGAATATTCTTTTGATTTTTCTTTCCATTCTTTTTCATCCACACAAAAAGCATGATTCCAAAACCGCTCTATTGCATAGGTTTCACGCTCTTCTTTATGCAGAATATGTATAATTACATCTCCGTAATCAAGCAAATTCCATCTGTTTTTAAGATCATTTTCCTCTCCTATCGGAATTCTGTTAAAGAAATCCTTTACTTTTTCTCTTACATATCCTGTAAGAGCTTTAACATGCGTACTTGTATCAGAGGAACAAATAACAAAATAATCTGCCAGAACGGAAATATTTGAAATATTTAATATCTTGATATCTTTACCCTGTTTATCATCAAGAATTCTGGCTATAACACTTGCAAATTTATCCGATGAAATATCCTTAGACATATATACTCCGTTTTCTATGCAAAAATTATATCATAATATATTATTAAGCACCAACTTTATATAATCCGATATTGTATCAAATCGGAAATATTATTCTGTTTCCAAAGACATTTTATAAATTTTATTCTTATTTACACCGTATAGTTTTGAGATTATTCTGGAAATATCTTTGGGCGAAAAGTTTTCTTTATGCAATATCTTAATTTTGTCGATTATCATTACTTCGTCAATATCTTGATTCTCTTTTTGGGCAAATACCATAGCAACAATCTCGCCTTTCAGCGGATTTTTCTCATAATAGTTTATGATTTCTTCAACACTTCCTTCTTTAACCTCTTCAAATACCTTTGTAAGTTCTCTTGCAACGGCTATTTTTTTGTTACTTCCGTATAAATCCGATATATTTTGAAGTGTATTCATAAATCTGTTAGGAGAATCATAAAAGACACAATTTGTATATTTATACTTATCTAAGATATCAAATTGCTGCTGTTTATTGCGCGGAATAAAACCAATAAATGCAAATTCTTCACTATCACGTGAGATAAGGCTTAAAAACGTAATAACTGCACATGCGCCGGGCAATGCAGTAATTTTTATGTTTTCTTTTTTTAATTCCTTAATAAGAACACTGCCGGGGTCTGATATCAAAGGAGTACCGGCATCCGAAACAAAAGCAACGGTTTTACCTTCTTTTATAATGGAAATTATCTTGCCGCTTCTTTCTTTTTCATTAAACTTGTGACAATCTATAAGTTTTGTATTTATTAAATACTTATCCAATAAAATTTTTGTTTTTCTTGTATCTTCACAAGCGATATAATCGACTTTTTTTAATATTTCCAGAGTTCTTATTGAAATATCGCCGAGATTTCCGATAGGAGTTGCCGCAATATAAAACTGCGCCTCCATCTTTATTCAACTCTCTTTCTTATCGGTGTTACCGTCATATTAGCAAACGTTTTAGATAATCCCGTAACGTCAAGCATTCTGCTCACGTCAGAATTTACATTCTTTATAGATAATGCTTTATTATTTAACAATGCAACTTTTTGCAAATCCAATAATATTTTTATTCCTTTCAGATCAATATTATTTATATTTGAAAAGTCTAAAGTAATATTACTTGATTTTTCAAATTCTGAGTTATCTATATTTTTTATATTTTGAAATAAATCAGAAGCTTTTAGTATTTGCATAACATAATTACTCATTTATTTGTTGCATAAAATAATATTAATATTTTTACCTTATTATTGCAACCGTTTTATGAATATTAGCCTATCTTCCTCATTTCTTCGGAATATTCGCCGTTCATATAATTATTAATAATAAATTTTTCGGGAACCGTCATTTTAGAATTTGAAAAATTATAAGTATTATTAACTCCGTAATTTATAGACGGTATATAACGGGAAGTATTATGTTTTGTACTATTTACGGAATTTACGGTTAAAGATTTTATTGTTCTCTTATTTTGCAAAGATTTACATTTTTTTCTGCCTGACGTCCTTGCAAAAAGCATTATTATAAACAAAGAAACAACACCTATTATCGAGGATACAAAAAGTTTAGTATCCTGAATAACAAATATATTATCCTTTAAATCTGATTGCTTTATTATTCCCGTAGATAATTCTTTCGTAAATATTGTAGAATTTACAATGTTTTTACCTTGCAGCAATATAATTGTATTATCGGCATTTTTTTTCTGAACAGTAACATTCTTCAAGCCGGCAGCATTATCATAAACGATTTCTACGGAATCCGAAGGAAGAGTTTTATTTAAAACAAGAGTCAAATTATCATTTCCGTTAAAAGATTTTTTTATCCGGACATTATTATCAAGTTTGAGAAGAATATTATATTCACCGTTATTAACCTGCTTAACATTAACCGACGAAAGTGAATTTTCCGCAGACAAAGACATTAACGCAGAAAAGAAAAATACACAAAGTGTAAGTATTAATTTGTTATATAACAAAATATGTTTTTCCCCTTTTCTCATTAATTCTCCAACGAACGACTATACTACCCTTTTGAAATTATTTTACAGATTTTTCTTTAACGTTACATCAATCAAACGGTTTATAAAATCATCTACACCTTTAGATTGATATTTTTATAGGCTAAAATTATTATATCGTAGATCTGTATTGAATAGCCTGAGCCAGATGTTTAACCTGAATATTATCACTCGAATCTAAATCGGCAATAGTTCTTGAAAGTTTAAGCAGCCTGTCATATGCACGTGCTGAAAGATTAAATTTTCTCACAGCATCCTTAACAATAGAAGTTGCTTCATTATCAAGGCTGCAAAATTTCTTTATTAATTTGGGCGTAAGTTCAGAATTAGTGTAAATCCCGAGTCCTTTATATCTTTGAAGCTGAATATTTCTTGCTTTAATAACCCGTTTTCTGATTGTTTCGGAGCTCTCTGTATAGCTTTCATCATTCTTAACTGTAAGTTCATCAATTTTTAAGCGCGGAACATCAATAACAATATCTATTCTGTCAAGTAAAGGGCCTGAAAGTTTTGAACGATACTGTTTTATTTGATGTTCGCTGCAGGTGCAGTTTTTTTCACTATCTCCAAGATAACCGCACGGGCATGGGTTCATAGCTGCAAGTAAAATAAAATCCGCCGGAAACTCCAGCCTCATTTTTGCTCTGGCGATAACAATTTTTCCGTCCTCTAAAGGCTGGCGCAAAACCTCAAGAACATTTCGTGGAAATTCAACAAGTTCATCAAGAAACAAAACTCCCCTATGGGCAAGTGTTATTTCTCCGGGCATAGGATTAGTGCCCCCGCCTATAATTCCAATGGCAGATGCGGTATGATGAACACATCTGAACGGTCTTTTTGTAATCAAAGGTTTATTAGGATTGACCATTGAACTTATACTGTATATTTTAGTAAGTTCCAACGATTCTTCAAAAGTAAGAGGCGGTAAAATAGACGGGAAACACTTTGCCATTAATGTTTTACCTGATCCGGGAGGTCCCGACATTAAAAGATTATGTGCACCCGCTGCAGCTATTTCCATGGCTTTTTTTGCTTTAAGCTGCCCTTTTACATCCTTAAAATCAAAATATTCACTATCATTTGCCTGATTATTCATAAACCCGTCAATATCAGTATAGACAGGCTCCATTTTTTTATGTTCGGGAGCTTCAACATTAAAATGATTTACTATCTCATTAAGATTTTTTGCACCAAAAACAGTAAGTCCCTTTATTATTGCAGCCTCTTTTGCATTTTCAAAAGGAACAATAATTGTCTTTATTCCCTGTTCTTTTAACCCTGCAGCAACAGGAAGCACGCCTGAAACGGTTCTTAAAGAACCATCGAGCGAAAGCTCTCCTATAAAAGCGGTATCATTGAATTCTTTTTGAGAAATAGTTCCATTTTTAGACAAAATACCTATTGCAATAGGCAAATCATAATTACTGCCTACTTTGCGAATATCGGCAGGAGCAAGATTGACTACCACTTTTTTATTCGGGAATTCATAACCCGAATTTTTTATGGCAGAGCGGACCCTTTCTTTTGCTTCACTTATTGCAGTATCAGGAAGCCCCACAATAGAAACGGAAGGAAGCGAATTATTTATATCAACCTCCACCATTATTTTATATACATCAAGTCCTATTACCGTAGCTGAAAGAATTTGTGATATCACAATTAAGTTCCGTCTGTTTAATACACAGACAGTATAGCATTACAAGAATTATACGTGCAAGAAATAAAATAATCCGGTATCGCAACCTACCGCTAAACTATTTTGCAAGTTTTTCTTCGGTTTCATCAATTTTTTTTATTATAATTTCAAGTTGTTTTTGAAACCATTGTGTAAAAAGTTTAATCTCATTTTTAAAGCTATATGCGCCGGGCCATACAGAATTATAATAGTTCATACTTATACCTCATTATTCCGAATAAACATATTAACGGATATTTTTATAAAAACTTTAGAGGAATTTACATTGTGAAATATTATCTTCTGTCAAATTTGTAAAGTTATGTAAAATTTACATTTAAAAAACGCATAAAAATTTTTTCACGGTAATTAAAGAAAATGTGAGACTCATAAAAGTCTAAACTGAACAACTATCTACCAAAACTAACCTAGTTAACGCTCTTTCTCAAAAAAAGAGCTTTTTTTTATTTTAGTTAGATTTAATCCGGTATTGCAAATAATATAAAAATATGATTTACTTTTTTTAAATCATCATTAATATATTAACAGGGCAGTTTATAATAAAAAAGGAGCTTGTCTTATGAGTATATTAAACGGGCAATCTTTGCTGGCAAGTGCAATGTCCGGATTAAGTTCGACATATTCGACTTTGTTAAGCAGCAGTTCTTCCGGCAAAGGTATATCTCTGGATGATTTATCAAATCTTTCAAGTACAACATTATTAAGTTTGGGTTCTAACTATTCTTTTGTTCAATATATGACAAATAATTTTGCCTCACTTGACAAAGACGGTGACGGAGAAATCTCCAGTAATGATTTAAGCCAGCTTATGAATACAATGCAGGCACAAGGATTAACATATAGCGAGATTCAGTCACTTTGTGCATCAGGAAGCAGTGATTCAACATTATTATCCACCGTATTAACATATTTCAACAAGATTGATTCTAACGGTGACGGAAGAGTAACAAGTGATGAAATTACAAAATTCAGCTATGACTGCCAGAGATATCAGGTAGAAGCAAAATATAATTCATATAAAGCATCAGAAACAAGCCTGTATTATAATGACGGTGTTGAAGATGACACCTCCAGCGTTCTTGATGCTCTTCAACCTAATTTAGATTCAACTTCCAATTTATAAAATAAAAACCCGGGTTTTTATTCGGGTTTTTATTTATTTTTTTTAACTATTTGATATTCCTTTAATTAAGTTTATTATTATTAATATGATACAAAGGATATTAGTATTAATTATCATATATATAATAATCTTAATAATACCGGCTGAAAAAATCAGCTTTATTTCCTTTGTTTTCTTTAATAATCAGGCGTTCGCCCAGGAAACTTTAAAAATCAACAGTATAAACTTTGATAATTCCGATTCCATAATATTTCTGGGAACTTCAGGAACAACAGAGCCTGCCGATATAAAAATAACAAAAAAAGTGCTTTCTGAACCAGACAGAGTTTTTTTTGATATTGAAAATTCCATAATAACCTTCCCGAACACCACTTACGAATTAAAAAACAGCCGATTAAAGCAGCTGAAAATAGCACAAAATTCAACCCGGCCCGATATAGTGCGCATTGTAATATGGAACTCTTCAAATTATGATGCTTCACAAATAAAGGTTCTCAAAATAAAAAACAACATTATTATTAAATTAAGTAATGAAATTCCTCTGCAGCAGTATTTGACCCAGATATACCGCGAAACAAAAGAAAGTGCGGTTGAATATTATGATAAAGCAGTGGTTATTCCAGAAGAACAACCGTTAACACGCGAGTCTGATGAGATATTTAATAAAGTACAGCAAGCATTTAAAGAAGATGATAATCAAATCGTTCGACCGAATATAGAACAAAAACAGGCAAGATTAAAATCAAGATTTTTTCTGGAAAAAGCCATTGTAAAAAACGGAAATTTATTAATTTCCGGTATCGGAGTTATAAATGCGGCTAAACCGTTTTATCTTACTGAACCTTCAAGAATTGTTTTTGATTTGCCAAATACAATTGTTTTGCAGGAATTAAGGGATAAGACTTTTAAACTTTCCGAAACGGAAACAGTCAGAATCGGTCAATTTGAACCCTCCGTAGCAAGAATTGTAATAAATACAAATACTCCCGATGCATACAAACCTATCTATTCAACAACATTGCAATCATTACTTATTGCAAATGAAAATAATTTATCGGGAGTAAATCTGACTTCAACCTCAAGCGAGCTTGCATATTTCAAAGAACAAAACGTTAACCCGAGAACAAAAGTTATAAATATAATTTTTTCAACTCCCATAGTATATTCAATAAAAAGAGAAAACTTAAAGTTTAATATCACTGTTTATAACCTTACCAATTTCAATACGGCACCTTTTAATGCAGTTGCACAGGCAAACAAATCAGGATTTGAAGCCAAACAAACGGGTGCCAATATATACAATTTTTCATTCCCAGTAAATAAAACTACTCTTGTTGATTGTTATGAAACCTTAAACGCTTCCCAGCTAAGATTAGTATTTACCATGCCGGAAATACAAAAAACAATACAGCCGATACAAACACCGCAAACAACAATAAAAGAAAAAGAACCGGTAATTAAGCTGCCTGTTTCAGAACCCATAGTAAGAAAAAGCACAACTATTAAACGGGAAAGTCCTTTGGAGAAATTAGCCGGAAGAACCTCAGGCATTATAAAACCTGCAAAAAAAGTAAAAGATACATCAAAAGCAGCAAAAAAAATCAGAAACAAAACCGTTATAATAGACCCCGGACATGGCGGCAATGATACAGGTGCAATGAGAGGAAATGTGCTTGAAAAAGATTTAACCCTTGAATTTGCACTAAAAGTAAAAGAAATTCTTAAAGAAAAAGGAATGAACAATGTTATTATGACACGTTCAACGGATAAAACACTTTCTCTTAACGACAGGGTAGAAATTGCAAATAATAACAAAGCGGATATTTTTGTAAGTATTCACATAAATGCAAGTGTAAAAAGCGAAATTAACGGAATAGAAACACATTATTGCTCAAACAGCGGATATAAAGTAGCAGAAATAATTCATAAACAATTAACAGAAAATGTTGCTGCAGCCGACAGAGGCTTGTTTAAGTCCAAATTTTATGTTATAAACCACACAGAAGCACCTGCCGTTTTATTAGAATTAGGATTTATTTCTAACGAACGCGAGCGCAATTCGTTAACCTCCGATAAAAGGCAGACTGATTCTGCGCAGGCTATTGCAGAGGGAATAATAGATTATCTGACGGAGCATTAAGATGAATAATTGTCCAATAGGTATATTTGATTCCGGAGTAGGCGGCTTAAGCGTTTTTGCCGAGCTTATTAAATTATTGCCGGAGGAAAATTATATTTATTTTGGAGATACAAAAAATTGTCCCTACGGAAATAAAACTAAAGAACAATTAATTGATATAACTAAAAGCATTCTGGAGTTTTTCCGAACAAAAAATGTTAAAGCTGTAGTTATGGCCTGCAACACAACATCTGCTGCCGCATATGAAGCAATAAAAACAAACTATAATTTTAAAATATATCCTATAGTACAAACCGTATCCGGATATATTGCCCGTAAGAATTACAAAAACATCGGTGTTTTTGCAACAAATGCAACAGTAAATTCACATGCTTACAAAACGGAATTAAAAAAATATAATCCAAATTGCAATATATATGAAACAGCCTGCCCGGACTGGGTAGATATAGTTGAAAATGAACTTCAGAATGAAGAAAAAAGCATTCAAAATGTTAAAACACATATGGATGAAATGCTTTGCAATAATATAGATAAAATAATTCTGGGCTGTACACATTATCCTTATCTAATAAATGTGCTGAAAAAATTTGCGCCGGAAGACTTATTTATAAATCCAGCCGAATATTTTGCAAAAGCCATTGCTAAAGATTTAAAAGAAAATAATCTTCTTAGCGGAATTAAAAAACATGAGCCAATGTTTTTTGTAAGTTCAAACCCCGGACAGTTCAAATCTGCTTCAAAATTGTTTTATAATGTTAATAAAGCGGAAGAAATTTCTGTTAATCAACTTCTTGTAAAATATGTCCGAACAAAATTTCACGATAAGCCAACGGCGTGAGTGAAATTTTGAGAGTGGCGTATTGAAAAGCGGATTGCGAGCAGAGGGTGAAGCCGGGTCGGCTTGCGAAGAGCAAGACGAGCAGGGCGAAAACCCGTTTAATGCGAGCAACCAAGCAGGTGAGTATTAAAGTGGAAATGTTGAATTTTCACTTTAATACGATACTAGATTATGTTTTATAATGAAGTTTTATAAATACATAATTTTGTCCAAATACTTGTTTGTGTTACAATATAAGAGACATGAGCATATTTATGCGCTTGGAGTGAGAACGGCAAAAGCCAAAGAAAAAATAATTAAAATCAAAAAGGGGTAGATGTTTTGAGCCAAAAGAATTTTTTTGAAGACGGAAAAATAGTTCCAGTTAATATACGTGAACAAATGAAACAGTGCTATATAGACTACGCAATGTCTGTTATTATAGGCAGAGCCCTGCCTGATGTGCGAGACGGATTAAAACCCGTTCACAGGCGTATTCTTTTTGCAATGAACGAACTCGGAATGACACCTGATAAACCGTTTAAAAAATGTGCAAGAATCGTAGGTGAAGTTTTAGGTAAATATCACCCTCACGGTGATACTGCGGTTTATGAATCATTAGTCAGAATGGCTCAGGACTTTTCTACAAGATATTTAACGGTTGACGGGCATGGAAACTTCGGTTCCGTCGACGGCGACGGCGCTGCCGCAATGAGGTATACGGAAGCAAGAATGCATAAAATTACAACTTCAATGCTTGCTGACATAGATTGTGAAACCGTTGACTTTGTCCCTAACTTTGACGGTTCATTAGAAGAACCTTCGGTTCTTCCGGTCCGCCTGCCAATGCTTCTTTTGAACGGAGTTTCGGGTATTGCGGTAGGTATGGCAACAAATATTCCGCCGCATAATTTATGCGAAGTAGTGGACGGAACAATTGCCCTTATTGATAATCCAAATCTCACAGTAGATGAACTTATGCACTATATAAAAGGTCCTGATTTCCCTACAGGTGCAAGCATAATAGGTGTTTCCGAAATAAGAAAAGCTTATGCTACAGGCAGAGGCTCAATAAAAATGTCTGCAATATCCACCTTTGAAGAAATTCCTGCAGGAGCCGGCAGGCAATCAAGAACGGCCATTGTTGTTACAGAAATTCCTTATCAGGTAAACAAAGCCGTATTAATTACAAAAATAGCCGAGCTCGTAAGAGATAAAAAAATAGACGGCATTTCTGATATCCGTGATGAATCCGACCGCGACGGAATGCGCATTGTTATTGAGCTTAAACGTGATGCAAAACCTGATGTAGTTAAAAATAATCTTTATAAGTATACACAGTTAACTGCAACTTTCGGAGTTAATATGCTCGCTCTTGTCGGACAGCAGCCGAGATTAATGAATCTGCTTGAAGTTCTCAATGAATTTATCGAGCACAGAGTTGAAATAATTACAAGAAGAACTTTGTTCTTCCTTAAAAAAGCTAAGATGAGAGCGCATATTTTAGAAGGTTTATTAATCGCTTTAGCAAGTCTTGACGATGTTATTGAGCTTATTAAGAAATCAAAAACAGCCGATGAAGCAAGAATAGGTTTAATGTCAAAATTCGGTCTTGATGTTGATCAGGCAAATGCCATTTTGGAAATGCAGTTAAGACGCTTAACAGGATTGGAACAGGATAAAATTAAAGCTGAATACGAAGAACTCAAACGCAAGATTGCTGAATATGAAGAACTGCTTGCTGACAGAAATAAAGTATTGGCTTTAATTAAAACCGAATTACAGGAAGATAAAGAAAAATACGGTGATGACAGAAAAACTCAAATTCTGCCTGAAGCCGATGAAATGACCATTGAAGATTTAACCCCGAATGTTCCTATGGCTGTATTTATTACACGTCAGGGATATATAAAACGTATCTCTCTTGATGTCTTTGAAAGACAAAACAGAGCAACAAGAGGAAAAGGCGGAATAAAAACGAAAGAAGATGATGATGTCGGTCATTTCTTCACCGCTATGATGCATGATAAAGTTTTATTCTTCTCAAACAAAGGCACCGTATACAGCTTAAATGTATATGATTTTCCCGAAGGGTCAAGACAGGCTAAAGGGCTGCCTATAATTAATGTTCTTCCTATCGAGCAGGATGAGCAAATTACCGCAGTAGTTCCGGTTTCAGATTTCAAACCCGATTCAAACCTGATAATGCTTACTAAGAAAGGCTATATAAAGAGAATAGGTCTTGATAACTTCGCAAACATAAGAAAGAACGGTATTATAGCAATAGGACTTGAAGAAGGAGATACTTTAAACTGGGTTAAACAGGCAAATAATACCGATGAAGTATTTATAGCAACCAGCTGCGGTATGGCAATAAGATTTGCTATTGAAGATTTAAGACCTTTAGGCAGAAGTGCAAGAGGTGTAAATTCAATGAAACTGAGAGCAGCTGATACTATAATAGGCTGCGATATAATCCCTAAAAACTTTGATGCGGATTTACTCGTTGTAACCTCTGACGGCTTCGGAAAAAGATCAAAAATGTCAGAGTTCAGACCCCAGAACAGAGGCGGTATAGGTTTGATTGCTACTAAATTCAAATCCGCTTCTTCAAGATTGGTTGCACTGACTGTTGTTGAAGAAGATGACGAAATTATGGTAGTAACACAAAACGGAATTGTTTCAAGAATAAAAGCAAGTGATATCTCCCGTCAGGGCAGACCCGCTACCGGTGTCAGAATACAGAACTTAATGGAAAATGATTCTGTTATGTGTGTTAATAAAATTGTTGTAACCGACACTAAAGATTCATACAGCAGCGAAACTTTAAACGAAAATGTTGAACAGGCAATACAAAACAAATTAGGAGATATTGATAATAATGAATAAAATTATCAGTACGGACAAAGCACCAAAAGCAATAGGTCCTTATTCGCAAGCTTATTTATGCGGGAATACGCTTTATTGTTCGGGACAAATCGCAATAAATCCCGATACAAATGAGTTTGTTAACGGAAATATTGAAATTCAGACGGAGCAAATCCTTAAAAATATTAAAGGACTTCTTGAAGCGGCAGGGTTTAGTTTTGAAGATGTTGTAAAAACAACCTGTTTTTTAGCTGATATGAAAGATTTTAACATATTTAACGGTATATATGAAAAAGCTTTTGTATCAAAACCCGCCCGCTCTTGCGTAGCTGCAAAAGCTCTGCCGAAAGGTGCTTTAGCTGAGATTGAAGTAATTGCGGTTAAATAAAAGATGAAGCTGGTTGTTCAAAGAGTAAAAAAAGCTTCCGTAACTATTGAAAACAAACTTTTCAGTTCAATAGACAGCGGTTATCTGGTTTTATTCGGTGCTGAAAAAGATGATACAAAGCAAAATGCGGATTGGCTTGCCAATAAGATTTCCAATCTCAGATGTTTTTCTGATGAAAACGGAAAAATGAATTTATCAATCAAAGATATTAAAGGCGAAATGCTGATTGTATCTCAATTTACTTTATGTGCTGATGTAAAAAAAGGTACGCGCCCCGGATTTGATAATGCAATGAAACCGGAGGAAGCTAATGAAATGTATGAATATTTTATAAATAAAGTAAAAGAACAGAATATTCCTGTTAAAACAGGTGTATTCGCCGCACATATGGAGGTTGGTCTTATAAATGACGGACCTGTTACCTTCATAATCTCTTCTCATTAAGAGGAATTTCACGTGACAAAAACAATAAAATATATAACTGATAAACCATGGTTTCTTTTCTTTATAATTGCATTTATATTCGGAGGTTTAATGTTATTCATTACCCCGCCTAACGGGGTAGCGGATGAAAACGGTCATGTATTGCGCGCATGTGAAACAGCAGACGGAATTTTGTATAATAAAATTCCGTCAGAAAGCACAAAATATGACAAATTATTTGATTTTCTGCCGCCCAGAGAGGAAAATACTTTTCATTATATGTCAGGCTATTCGCCCGTTATGTATATGGCATCCGCTGCAGGTATTAAAATCGGCAGCATATTAACCGGTAACGGATTATTTATATTTTATCTTTGCAGATTTTTAAATTTGATTGTTTACATAATGCTATCTGCTTTTGCAATAAAAATTACACCTGTTTTTAAATATCATTTTTTGTTTATTGCGCTTCTTCCAATGGCTTTATTTGAAGGAATGAGTTTCAGCGCGGATTCTTTTAATAACGGTTTTACTTTTTTATTTTTTGCTTTTATTTTTAAATTAATATTTGATAAAGAAGAAATTACAAAAAAAGACTATATTATTTTATTTATTTTTTCGATTATCGGAGCATTCTGTAAAGGATTAATTTATCCGCTGCTTTTGTTTTTCTTTTTGCCAAAATTCTCTTACGATTTTAAATATAAGAATAAATACATATATATACTGCCTGTTATTATTTTTTCTTTATTTATATGTTTTTTCTGGCATCATATTAATAACGTGGTATTAAATCCGGATTTATCCGAATATAATAGGGCTGATATAATCTTTTCAAAGCCGTTAGACGTATTATATATAATCTTTAATACGACAATTCTTTCTTTAAAAAAATATATCTTCGGAATTATAGGAATTTTCGGAAATCCTGCCGGAATTTATCTTCCCTCTGCCATGTATACGGGGTGTATTTATATATTCTTTTTATCATTAATCATTTTAGGCGAACAGATAAAATTAAAATATAGATTAGTTGCTTTACTGATTTTTATTATATTTTATATTTCCGTATTGTATATGATGTTAATCAACTGGACAGGAATAAATGCAAATGAAATTATAGGTGTGCAGGGACGATATTTTATTCCTGCCATTCCATTTTTGTTTTTATCTTTATCTTTTCATATATCAAAAATTTCCGAAAAATATAAAATATATTTCAAGTTTTTTTTATTGCTGTTTGTTATTTATTTGTTAATTTTAAGCAATATAATTTTATACAATTATTACCATATCCTCGGAATAAATGCATAATTAAATACCGTATTCCGACAATGTTTTATATAATTTGGGAGTTACAAGTTTCCAGACTTTTGCATTCGGATGTCCGTCCGGCAGCAAATATTGTTGTTCCTTAAGATTATATCCGTAATCTTCTTTTATTCTGACGATTATAATATTTTCTTTTTCCAAATCTTTTGCAATTTCTTCAAAAATCGGCGATTCAAAATATACCAAAATTATAAATTTTGTATTTTCAAAATTTTTATCTATATATTGTTTCATTTGAATAAAGTGTTGTTTTAATAATAATTTTAAATGATTTCGGTATTGTTTATTATTATTCTTAAAATATTCAAATGTTTTTTCACGCAGCAAAGAAAGCGAAGAAAAACGTGAAATAACAAAAGGTCTTGTCTTTAAAGTTAATTTTCCGTTATCAAGTTTATATAATATTTCGGTTGTTTCAAACATCATATTAGGCATAATCATTCTAAGAATGTGAAAATCTGCATAAGTATATATAAAAACGGCAGGTTTCTGTTTTATATTTTGTGAAATGATACCCGATTCAAGCAAAAACAAAGTATGATTAAGCCCCCAGCCTAATGAAGCAAAATTATATACGGGATTTTTCATAAGTTCGGATAATCCGTACGATAATATTTCTTCTTCCTTCAGTCCTTCTCCATATATAAAAGAACATCCGGTAAGGATTATGGATTTAAGATTATTTTGTTCATTTAACGGTTTTCTGTGCGGCGATAAGTTGAGAACATAATCTCTGGCAGCATTAATACTGCCAAGTTTTTTTGTCATATTTTGAAAATAACTTATATCGCAGCCAAGAGCAGTTGTTTGTTTACAAAATACGCAATAGTCAATTATGAAAAACAAGCTTATAGCTATAAACAGGTTTATTGCCAATAATTTTATGATTTTCATAATTTATTAAATAAATAACTCCGTAAACTGATTATTTTTTACATCCATTAAACCTTTGTCCGTCAATTTTAATTCGGGAATTACGGATAAAGATAGGAAGGACATTGTCATAAAAGGTTCATCTAAAATGCAGCCGATTAAATTTTGCCCTTGTTTAAGTTCATTGCATTTTTCAATAACCGTTTGAGCGCTTTCTTCAGACATTAATCCGGCAACCGGAAGCTCCAATTTTGCCGCCACTTTACCGTCTTTAACAATAACCTTTCCGCCCTGTGATTTTACAAGTTCTTTTATTGCTTTGAGCATATCATCATCATTTGTCCCTATAACAATCATATTATGGGAATCATGCGCAACTGTCGAGGCAATGGCGCCTGATTTAATACCAAAGCCTTTTACAAAGCCCTTTCCTATATTTCCGCTTGCCTTATGTCTTTCGATTACAAGCATTTTTAAGATATCATCTTCAACATTGCTCATCGCATAACCGTTATCGATTTTTACTTTTGCATCTATACATTTTGTTACAAGCTGTCCGTCTTTTACTTCAATTGCTCTAACTCTGTCAGAAAGTGCTTTTATTTTCAAATCTTCTTCATCAAGCCATCTTATATTTACCGTACCTCTGAGTGATGATAATTTACCGTATTCGGGTTCTGTCAGCATTCTGCCGTTTTGTGCCGTAATGATACCGTTTTTAATAACAATCTGCGGTTTAAAGTCTTTAAGATTATCAAAAATCAGCAAATCTGCTTTATAACCGGGAGCTATTGCACCGAGATTTTTTAATCCGAAATATTCTGCCGTATTAATACTTGCCATTTGAATTGCTTTAATAACATCAACACCTTTTTCAACAGCTGTTCTTACCATCATATTTATATGCTCTTTCAATTGGGCAGGATATCTGTCATCCGTAACGAACATACATTTACGCACAGGAAATTGTTTTAAGACCGGAATTAAAGCCTCCAAATCTTTAGCGGCACTGCCTTCTCTTATCATAAGATACATACCGAGTCTTAATTTTTCTATTGCCTCGGAAGGATTTGTACATTCATGATCCGATGTTATTCCGGCAGCTATATACGCGCATAAATCTTTGCCGGATAAATAAGGAGCATGCCCGTCTATTCGTTTTCTTTTTTCTATACCGAGTTTTATTTTAGATAAAACTTCTTTATCCATATTAACGACTCCGGGGAAATTCATCATTTCCGCAATACCTAAAACCCATGGACTGTCTATAAGCAAAGACAGGTCATAACTGTTAAGTTCAAACCCTGATGTCTCATAAGGCGATGCAGGAACGCAAGAAGGCAGCATCATATAAACATCTAACGGAAGGTTTTTGGAAGCTTCACGCATAAAGCTTATTCCGTGCAATCCTATTATATTTGATATTTCATGAGGATCTGCCACTATCGTGGTTGTTCCGGTCGGAACTACCATTTTAGCAAATTCAGACGGAAGAAGCATTGAGCTTTCAATATGCACATGCCCGTCTATAAAAGACGGTGAAAGATATTTTCCGCTTGCATCAATTTCTTTTATACCGTTATATCCTGTTCCGACTCCTGCAATTATGCCGTTTTTCACGGCAACATCAGCTTTATAAATTTCTTCCGATAAAACATTTATAATTTGTGCATTTTTTATAACCAAATCGGCCGTATTTTCACCTTTTGCGGTTTTTATAATATCTTCCAATCCCATAATCGCTCCTTTGCTATATGGTAGCACAGAAAACTTAAAATCTGAAATATATAAACGGATTATATGTTGATGCCGCTATTGAGGCGGAAGATATAACAAATAATATTAACAGCCATAAATTAATTATTGCTCTGCCGAATTTATTTTCAATCTGCAGCATTTTATTAAATAAAGGCACAGAACATAATACGGCCGCAATAAGGGCAATAACCTCAAAAGTATCGATATAATAAGGAAGAGCATATGATATTGCAGGCACTTTAATATCAATGCAGCCGAACATATTTTTTAAATATGTCCATGCATATGTCATATTATCGGATCTGAACATTACCCAGCCTAAAACAAATATAAATATTGTATAAAGATGTTTCAGTATATTAATAAATTTATTATCAGTTTCTTTATGCCAGCCTGTCATCTTCTCGATTATTATGAAAAATCCGTTCCATAATCCCCAGAAAACAAAGTTCCAGCTTGCGCCATGCCAGATGCCCGTCAGCAAAAACACAATAAACAGATTTATATAAGTTCTGTTTTTCCCGTTTCTGTTACCGCCCAGAGGTATATAAACATATTGTTTAAACCAGGTTGATAATGAAATATGCCATCTTCGCCAGAATTCCGTAATAGATTTTGAGATATACGGATAATTAAAATTCTCAAGAAAATTAAACCCGAAAATTAACCCGAGTCCAATTGCCATGTCAGAATATCCCGAAAAATCAAAAAACAACTGAAATGAATAACATAAAGCCCCGAGCCAGGCAATTAAAGGAGAAAAACTATCGGCAGGCTGCACGAAAATTTTATCTGCTACGGCACCAAGAGTATTTGCTATAAGCACTTTTTTTGAAAGTCCGATTATAAAACGCTTAACACCTAAAACAACTTTTTCAAAATTAACTTCTCTATTGTCAATTTGATCTTCTACATCATGATATTTTATGATTGGTCCGGCTACCAGCTGGGGAAATAGACATATAAACAATGCAAGTTTATATATATCTTTTTAAGCCTTAACTTCTCCTCTGAAAACATCCGCTATATATGATATTGCCTGAAATGTATAAAAAGATATACCTATCGGCATTATTATATTTAAAGGTTTTACACTGCAATGAAGCAATGAATTCATATTATCAATAATAAAATTAAAATATTTGAAATATACAAGAAAACTTAAATTTGCAATAACAGTTAATACCAGCGCGGTTTTTTTGTATTTTTGAGTTTTTTCTATTAATATGGCGCCTATGTAGTTAATCAATATAGTCAAAATCATTATGGCAAGATATCTCGGTTCTCCCCAGGCATAAAAAATAATACTTGCTATAAGCAGAATAGGATTATGCAGCTCCTTCTTTGCAAGAAGGTAAATTAAACATACAATCGGAAGAAACATATATAAAAAAGTCATTGAACTGAACAGCATTTATTACTCCTTAGAAAACAGATTATATTGATACTTAATTTCAACATAGGGAATACAATATATTATAATGTCAGGTTTATAATCAAGAATTTCTTTTTTATAATATTTTATATATTTCAATTTTACTTTTCCTTCCACAAGCCGCATTCTGATTGTATTTTTAAAGCTGAAAGGAATAAATTCGCCTAAATTTTCATTCTGGCTTGTTCCCAGCATTATTACCTTTAAATCAGTACCGTCAGAATAATAAAAAATTTTCTTTCTTCTGGGCGATTTTATTATTGTTTTTCTTCTCAAATTCTTTGATTGTTTATGCTTATAATATCGATAGTTTACATTATGATATTTTTTATGAAAGTATTTTGGAATATGAATGCTATTGCAAGTTGTACCATATCTGAAACGTCTGTCAAAACCACCTCTTATCTTTTCGTCATAAAAATATGTATAATCATCTTGTGTCAATACTTTTACTTGTGGAAAATCTTTTTTTATTTCTTTCATAAGTTCTTTATAACCCGTAAAAGCCCCGTCATCAGTCCAGTGGTGTTCTGTCTTGAAGAATACAAAGTTATTTTTAGACTCGGCTTTTAATTCATTATATGGATATATTACCTTAAGTTCATTTTTATTATTTATATCACTTATAAATGACAAGAATTTGTTGTGATTATTATCTTTTATCTTATATAATTTATTGTCCGGAACATAAATATCTGATTTTTGCGGTGTTATTAAAATATATAGTTTAATATTATTACTTTTACAGAAATTATTTAGCCTTACTAAATATTTAAAATTACTTTTAATAATATTCATGTCAAAATGTGTAAATTCCCAGTCCATATATAAAAAACCGGTACTGTTATCTATATATCCTTTTACGGCTTTACGATTTATAACAAATTTTATGAACTTATTTAATTCTATAAAATGTTCTCTTAAATTAAACCTGTCAGAGAACCAGCTGTCGTAATTTTTGCCGAAATTATAATTTATTTTTCCTTTATTTATCAAAGGTTTATATACTGCAAGCCGCCTGTTTTCAGCAGCACTTCTTTCCGCTTTGTTTATTTTACTCATAGGGATAAACAAAAGTACAAAAAATATCAAAAGAAATATAATATCTATTCTTGATTGTTTTTCTATATTTTTAAAATCAGCAAGATAAGCAGTTATTTTTAATGCAATTAAAAAACTGACAACACCTATTGTTACTATTATGAGAAAGTCAATATGTCCAAAAACGAATGGGGGGGGGGATTTTTGCAGTTAAATCTTTTAAATACCAGAAATTTTTAGCTGCCGCAATACATATTGCAGCTATCAAAAAACTTATAATATACCTTTTTCGGATAGTCATAAACTCTCTTTCAAATCAATAACAGAATATTATCATGAAAACTTAAAGTACTTTTGTATTATTAATTTTTGTAAATTAGTTCTGATAAAAAAACAATTTTATTTTTCACAAGCCTTTATGTAAACAGAAAAATTAAGTGTTCAACAAGTAAAATGTATATATTATAATATACAAATAAGAAGGAAAAAAAATGAGAATTTCT
>CALUSW010000016.1 GCA_944323535.1 Candidatus Gastranaerophilales bacterium
TAACCCTGTAAAAGTTGCAAATAAAAAAATCAACAAATTATAACTTGTTTTGTTTCTAATTCTAAAAAAAATATAAATAATTGATAAAATAATTATGAAATATAATAATAAATGGGGTTTTATATATATGTATATAAAATTTGTAAGAAAAGGTTTTAAATTTTCCTGAATAAGAAAAAGCCACATTTTTGAATTAACGTAATATCCTCCCCAATTGTCTAGCGAATCATAATTTGAAAAGAATATATAACATAATCCTCCAATAAACATAACAATGTTTATAATTAATAATTGAGAAAATAGACGCTTATTTTTTTTAGCAAAATCAGCATCATTGCAAGATTTTTCTTGTATTAGATTTAATTTTGTTTTAATTTTTTCTATAAATTCATATAAGTAACACTTAGAAAACATAATAAATGTTAATATAAATACCAATATGAATGCGGACATACAGTATAATTCATTTGTCATACTTACTAAAAAGGCTAGAATAACACAAACTATAAACTTCCGACCGGATAAAAATTCTTTATTAATAAAAATTTTAGCCAAAATATAGACTAATAAAGAATAAAAGGCTAAGTTAAAACTCCAATCGAAAAATACAAAAGTTTCACTTACATTCATATAAGAATCTGCATATGGTGAATAATTATTAAAAAGTATAAATAATAAAATCAAGAAAGTTATAAAAAAAGATTTAATATTTTTAATAGATTTTTTTGGTGAAAACAAATAAAAAGCTTTTGCATAAATAAAAGTCATAACTATAATAGCAAATGATTTAAAATATGCCAGTATAGTATTTTGAATATCATTTAAATTAATTTGTGTAAAAATAGTAGGCAATATTTTATAAAAACAAATTATTAGAGATATTGAAATAAATCTACCTTGGCTAAAAAGCCAGTGAATATCTTTAAAAATTAAAAATCTGTCATGGCCAATAAGGATATCATATTTCATATAATTTATAAGAAAAAAGAAAGCGGCTAAAATTGAACATATATTAACTAGTAGAAAAAAATTAGATTTTAAAAAACTTTTAACAGATTTCATTCCTAACTATCCTTGTTTATCTTCCAAAGAATTATTATAACAAAAAGGCTGGCACTTTAATACCAACCTTTTTGAATATTTTATTATTATTTCCCGGAGGGAATTCTCATTCCGTAGAAAGAACGGATAACAAATATAACCGCAATTATAAACAGGATAACTCCGGCAACGGGTGCGGCCTGATTAAATGCCGGTGCAATTGCTATTTCCATTGCTAAAAGTCCGAATAATGTCGTGAATTTAATAATAGGATTCATAGCAACGGATGAAGTATCTTTAAACGGATCGCCTACTGTATCTCCCACTACGGTTGCGTCATGCAGCGGAGTACCTTTTTCATTTAAGTCAACTTCAACAATTTTCTTTGCGTTATCCCAGCATCCTCCTGCATTTGCCATAAATACAGCCTGGAACAAACCGAAAATAGCAATACCGATTAAATAGCTTACAAAGAATGAAACCGGATTGAAGTTATTTGTCAACGGAGCTGACAGGCATGCAAACGAAAGTGCAAATGCAAATAAAGCTATAAATATGTTAAGCATACCTTTCTGTGCGTATTCAGTACATATTTTTACAACTTCTTTTGAATTATCAACATTTGCTTTTTTATCATCGCTGTCACCAAGTTTAATGTGTGTTGAAATATATTCGACAGCTCTGTAAGCGCCTGTTGTAACTGCCTGCATTGAAGCTCCGGAGAACCAATATATTACGGCACCGCCCATTAATAAACCTAATATTGTATAAGGATTTAACAGATTTAATATAGCTTCCGGCGCAATTCCAAGAGTTTCTTTAATAACCAGTATTAAAGAGAATATCATTGTAGTAGCACCAACAACAGCTGTTCCGATTAATACAGGTTTTGAAGTTGCTTTAAATGTATTTCCGGCTCCGTCATTTTGCTCAAGATATTTTTTTGCCGTATCAAAATTAGGTTCAAAACCGAAATCATTTTTTATTTCATCTTTGATATTCGGAATTTCTTCTATTAATGATAATTCATAAACAGATTGCGCGTTATCAGTTACCGGTCCATAACTGTCAACTGCAATTGTAACGGGTCCCATTCCCAAAAATCCGAAGGCAACAAGACCGAATGCAAATACAGAAGAGTAAATCATTATATCAGGCGATATATGAATACTTGCAAAGTATGAAATTGCCATAAGGACAACTATAACAAGTCCAATCCAGAATCCTGAGAAGTTTCCGGATACTATACCCGATAGAATGGTTAAAGAAGCACCGCCTTCTTTAGATGCTGTTACAACTTCACATGTATGTTTTGCTTTAGGACTTGTAAATACTTTTGTAAATTCAGGAATTAAAGCAGCACCAAGAGTACCGCAGCTTATAATTATTGATAAAGTCAGCCATAAATTATTCGGCATTGAGCCTAATAAATATTTACTTACACCAAAGGTCATACAAATAGATAGTATTGAAGTTAACCAAACAAGATTTGTTAAAGGTGCTTCAAAATCAAATTCCGGTTTATTTGCAAATAAGATTTTATTCAGAAGTCCGTTTACGGCATAAGCAACAACGGAAGTGATTATCATTAAATATCTCATTACAAAAATCCATGTTAATAATTGGATTTGGTATTCCGGAAAAACACCGAGAAGTATAAAGCTTACAAGAGCAACACCTGTTACTCCGTATGTTTCAAATCCGTCTGCCGTAGGTCCGATTGAATCGCCTGCGTTATCTCCGGTACAATCGGCAATAACTCCGGGATTTCTGGGGTCGTCTTCTTTTATACCGAATCTTATTTTCATAAGGTCAGATCCGATATCTGCAATTTTTGTAAAGATACCGCCTGCAACACGCAGAGCAGAAGCACCCAGTGATTCACCTATAGCAAAACCTATAAAACAGGCACCTGCCAGATGTCCGGGGACAAATAATAATATGCAGAGCATAACTATAAGTTCAACGCTTACCAGCAAAACACCTATACTCATACCGGCTTTTAACGGAATATTTAATATATCCAACGGTTTATTTTTAAGAGCAGTAAAGGAAGTTCTTGCATTTGCAAGAGTATTCATTCTTATTCCGAACCAGGCAACACCGTATGAGCCAAGAATACCGACAACGGATGCTGCAAGAATGATTAATACATTTTTTACGCTCATTTCCTGTAAAAATCCAAAGTAAAAAGCAATACATATTGCAATTAATACTTCAAGTACTATTAAAAACTTACCTTGTTGAATTAAATAGGTTTTACAGGTTTCAAAGATGGTGTTTCCAATGTCCGTCATGGATTTATGGGCTTTAATCCCTTTTATTTGGTTGTAGGCAATTAACCCCCATATTAATCCAAGTACGGAAACTACAATTCCGATAATAAGCAAATTAAAATTCTCGCCTTGTATAGCCGGAACTTTGAGATTTGCCTCTCCCGCAAAAGCAGGAATGCCCATTAAGATTAAAGCGGAAAGTAATGCAGTAATCTTTGATAATGAGCATTTGCATTTTTTGAAAAATGACATTATACTCTCCTTTATTTTATAAATACAACTTCTATTATATATTATTATTAAATTTTTAACTATCTCATTAACATTATTTAATCTGCAGCATTATAAATACAGCGTTGTATAAATTGAAAATTTAATATGAAACATTAGATTATTTTTCTGTTTTAATACTCAAAAAATATCACACTGTTTTAATTTCAGTGTGATATTTTTATATTGGTTTATCTGTCATATAGACTTATATGTCTTTATATGAACCTTTGAATTTGTCTGAATATGTAGTGTGAAGAAGGTGATGAGCCTTTTCGCTCCCGGGTTTTCCGCCCAGGCATTCATTATATAGTTTGATAATGTCTGGATTTTGGTGCGAGCGTCTTAATTCCAAATGTCTGTCTTCTTCATAAAGTCCTTCGGCTCTTTTTTCCTTTATTGAGGAATCAGAGCAGCTTACAGGCTGTCCTCCTCCGTTTACACATCCGCCGGGGCACGCCATAACTTCTAAAATATGGAAATCGGCTGTGCCGTTTTTAACCTCTTTTAAAGATTTTTCTGCTTCTTTTAATGTTGATACAACTCTTACTTTCACAGGAGTTCCTTTTATATCAACTATAGAATCTTTTGTCCTTGAATTTGCATCGACTCCCCTTAAAGTAGTAATATCAACTTTAGAAAGTTCTTCTCCGGTTACAAAGTGATACGCGGTTCTTACTGCAGCTTCCGCAACACCTCCTGAGGCTCCGAATATAGTTCCTGCACCTGTATATTGTCCGAAAGGAGAATTTGCTTCTTCTTCCTTTAATTTCTTAAAATCAATACCGGCTGCCTTAATCATTTTTGCAAATTCTTTTGTTGTAAGAACAAAATCGGTTTCATTTATAAGCTGTTCTCTTATTGCTTCATATTTCTTTGCCGTGCAGGGCATTATGGAGACAACAACTATATTATCTTTTGTATAACCTTCATAGTATTTTGGAAGAAATTCTTTTAATACGGGAGAAAGCATTCCCTGTGGAGATTTACAGGTTGATAAATGCTCAAGTAATTCAGGGTGCTGGGTTTCAAGATATCTTACCCACGCAGGGCAGCAGGATGTGAATAACGGCAGATTTTTATTCTGTGTTAATCTTTCAACAAATTCATTTGCTTCTTCCATGATAGTTAAATCAGCAGAGAAGTTTGTATCAAAAATTAAGTCAAAGCCTAATAATCTTGCTGCTGCATATATTTTGCCTATTGTATTTTCTCCGGGTTCTAAGTTAAATTCTTCACCAAGAGCAACTCTTACAGAGGGAGCTATTTGAACAACAACTTTTTTAGCAGGGTCATTAATTTTTTCCCAGACAGCATCAATGCTTGATTTTATTGTAAGCGCTCCTGTCGGGCATACGCTCTGGCATTGACCGCAAAATACGCAGTCAACCTGGCTTAAAAATCTTCCGTTCATAGGTTCTATTCTTGTATTGGAACCGCGGTTTACAAAGCCTAAAACGCTGTGGCCCTGAAATTCGCTGCAAGCTCTTACGCAGGCGCCGCATAGAATACATTTTGAAGGGTCCCTGACAAGCGACGGATTATAATCATCAACGGGGAGATAATCTTCTTTTTCAAGTTTTGGAAATCTTATTTCCGTTATTCCGTATTCCATTGCATATTTTTGCAGTTCACAGCTTCCCGATTTATCACAGGTTAAACATTCACATTTATGGTTTGCGAGTAATAATTCCAATACGGTTTTTCTTATTTTTCTTACTTTCTCGGTATTTAAATGAATTTTTAAACCTGCTTCTGGCGGCATTGTGCAAGAGGATTGAATTCCTCTGCCTTCTATCTCAACTACGCACATACGGCAGGCGCCGAATGATGTTAAATCGGGACGATAGCAAAATGTCGGAACATTTAATCCTGCTTTTCTTATTACTTCGAGAAGATTCGGTTCATCAGAAAAAGCAACTTCCCTTCCGTCTATAAATAATGTTTTATTATCTGTCATAATTCTATCCTTATCCTTTTTATTCTAAGACTATTGCTCTAAACGGACAATTCGTCAAACAAGCTTCACATTTAATACATTTTTCCTGATTGATATGGTGAGGATTTTTTACTGTTCCTTCAATAGCACCGACAGGGCAGACTCTTGAACATTTTGTGCAGCCTTTGCACAAATCTTCGTTTATTACAACTTTCTTCATAGCAGTACATACACCTGCAGGACATTTTTTATCTTTAATGTGAGCAATATATTCATCTTTAAAATATTTCAGAGTAGAAAGAACAGGATTTGGAGCTGTTTTGCCAAGTCCGCATAAAGATCCGTCTTTTACTACTTTTGCAAGCTCTTCAAGCTCGTCTAAGTCTTTCATTTCACCTTTGCCTGCTACAATTTTTTCTAATATTTTAAGTAGGTTTTTTGTTCCTTCTCTGCAGGGAACACATTTTCCGCAGCTTTCGTGCTGGGTAAAATTCATGAAAAATCTTGCAACTTCGACTATACAAGTTTTGTCACTCATAACTACAAGTCCGCCTGAACCGACCATTGCACCTGCTTTAATGAGGTTATCATAGTCCATCGGAATATCAAGGTGTTCTTCCGTCAAACATCCTCCGGAAGGCCCGCCTATTTGAACGGCTTTAAATTTTTTACCGTCCCTCATTCCGCCGCCTATATCAAATATAATTTCTCTCAAGGTTGTTCCCATAGGAACTTCTATAAGACCGGTATTGTTAACATCTCCGGTAAGCGCAAATGTTTTTGTTCCTTTAGATGTTTCTGTTCCCATCTTTGCAAACCAATCTGCACCTTTAAGAAGTATAACAGGAACGTTTGCAAGCGTTTCAACGTTATTAATTAATGTGGGTCTTCCAAATAAACCTTTATTTGCAGGGAACGGGGGTTTTGGTCTTGGCATACCTCTTTCGCCTTCTATTGATGCGATTAAAGCGGTTTCTTCACCGCATACAAAGGCTCCTGCCCCTTCTTTTATGTGGATATCCAGTGAAAAATTACTTCCCATAATATTTTTTCCTAAGAAGTTTCTTTCTTCTGCATCTTTTATGGCTTTTCTTAAACGTTTAATGGCAAGAGGATATTCAGCTCTTACATATATATAACCTTCATCTGCACCTATTGCAAATGCGGCAATAGCCATACCTTCGAGGAGTTTATGGGGGTCGCCTTCCATTACGCTTCTATCCATAAATGCACCCGGATCGCCTTCATCTCCGTTGCATACAATATAAGATTTTCCTCCTCTGTTGGCAGCAGTAAATCTCCATTTTCTTCCTGTCGGAAAACCTCCGCCGCCTCTGCCTCTTAATCCTGATTTTTCTATTGTTTCTATAACACTTTCAGGATTGTTTTCTTCTATAACTTTAGCAAGAGCTTCATAACCTCTTACCGCAATTGCTTCATCAATACATTCCGCATTGATATTTCCGCAGTTTGCAAGGGCTGTTCTTGTTTGTTTTGCATAGAAGTTAATGTGTTCATCATCCGGCACATGCTGGTGTGTTTTAGGATCAACATATAAAAGCCTTTCAACAGGTTTGTTATTTTTTATATGACTTTCAAATATTTCTTCGACATCACTTTCTTTAACTTTTACATAAGTAATTTTTTTATCGGGGATTACAACAAGAACTCCCTGTTCACAAAAACCGTGGCATCCTGTCGGAACGGTTGTCATTTTATCATATTGGGTTAAAATTGATACATTAGCGCCAAGCTCTTTAAATTTTTCTATAACTCTTAGCGAACCGTTAGCAACGCAGCCTGTTCCTGCGCAGACCAACACTCTTAATCCCTGTGATTTTATTAATTCTTTTGCTTTATTTTGTTCTTCAAGTATATTTATATTCAGCTTTACTTTTTCCATTATTTATCTTCCTTTATTAATGTATCCAATATAATTGTGATAGCATCCGAAGTCATTTGCGGGTATACTTTATCGTTTATTACAACAACCGGAGCAAGTCCGCATGCACCTAAACAACTGACTGTTTCCAGAGAAAACAATCCGTTTTCGCTGGTAAGCTGTTTGTCTTTCATGTTTAATTTTGCTCTTATAGCGTTTAAAACAGGCATTGAACCTCTAACGTGGCATGCTGTTCCGTCGCAAACCTTAATTTCATACTTTCCCTTAGGTTCCAGTGAAAATTGAGCATAAAAAGTTGCCACCCCAAACACTGTTGCGGGTGACAGTCCTTCTATTTTTTTCCCTATGTATATCATTGCATCTTCGGGCAAATAACGATATACTTCCTGAACTTTTTGCAAAATGGCAATTAAATTTGATTTTTTGCCGCCAAATGATTGGATTATTTCATCCAATTTCGCCGTACTGACTGCGGGATTTCCTGCACTCATTTGTAACTCCTATTCTATATAAATAATTTCCTTTTACTCAATTATATCATCAAAATTATATTTTTTTGTCAATTTTTCGGCTTTATCCGTCTTGCCTGCTTTTCTGTATGCTGCTGTTAATATTACTTTATATTTATTGTCAATTTCGGGATTTAGTTTTATTGCTCTGTTAATATATTTTATTGTTTTATTTACCGCTTTTTTATTTGTTCCGAAATACCAGTATAAAGATGCAATATCACAATTTGCGCAGGCTTCATCTTTACTGTATTTTATATAATTTTCAAAATATTTATCGGCTTGATTGTAAGAATTTGTCAGAATATTAATAAGACCAAGTCCGAGATATATTTCAGGAGTGTATGGCGCTTTATTCATTGCTGATGATGAATATTCTTTTACTTTTAATAAATATATCTTATTTTTTGTATCAAGATATTTTGCAGCATAAGCTCTTGCTATTTCCATATAAGTATATGCTTTATCCGGATTAACAGAAATTGCTTTTTTAAAATATTGTTCAGCAAGTTTATCGTTAAGTCCCGATTGAAGATACCCGATATCTATATTTGCGCTTATATCATACGGGTATTCTTTTAGTCTTTGTTTTCTTTCCTGCAAAGATAAATCCGCATAATTTTTATAAAAAATGGTATATAAATTTGAGACAGGAAATTTTTCATTTTCTTCGGCAGCTTTTTTATAAAATTCTATAGCTTTTTCTTTATCCTTTCCGTTGTATTCATAATATTTTGCAATATTTTGATACATGGCTGCAAGCATTTTATGGTTTTTATAATCTGCTGCATTTTCAAGTTCGTCTATGCCTTTTTGAAGATATTCAAAAGATTTATCATAATTTTGATTTCTTCTTTCAATTAATGCTAAATCATTATAAACACCTGCTTTTATGATATTATATTTCTTATCTTCTTCATTTTTGCATAGCTCAAGAGCCTTATTATATGCATTAAGTGCATAATCTTTTATACCGGAATTATAATATGCAAATCCCATGTTCATATGTAATTTTGCAAGTTCGTACTTATCGGTTTGAGGATTTTTTTCCTTTAACTCAAGTGCCTGTTTATAATAATCAAGAGTTATGTTTTTGTTTCTGTATGTGTTTGAATAAATATTCCCCATCATGCTTAATATATTCGACCTTAATTCAAAATCAGGATTTTTTTGCCCGTCATTTTTATCCAATGCACTGTTGCAGTACGATTTAGCTGCTTTACTGTCATTAAGATAATATGTTATTTTGCATAAGTAAAAATAATTTTCTGCTGTCGGATTTTCTTTTAATAAACCTGTATATTCAATGTATTTGTTTTCTAAATCCGAATTAAATATGTATTCCGGATTTTCAGCATATGCAAAATTTTGTAATGATAACAGTAATGTAAAAAATATCAAAAACTTTTTCATTTTATATCCTCATAAAAAATGTCCGGTTAGAAATAATAATAACATATTTTCAATTAAACATATAAAATGTTCTTTTATACTATATGCATATTCTTATGCTTGTTATAAAATGAATATGATATTAAGGAGACTAGTCGTTTATGAAAAAAGTTTTATGGCTTTTTATATGCGTATTACTTATTCAAAATCCGTTTTTTGCGCAGACTGTTTATGATGATAATTATCAGGAGAATCCTAATTATCTGCAAGGATTGAAATATCTTGAAAGTTCTCAGTATTCAAGTGCAATAAATGAATTTAAAAAGGCCATAAGAGTCAATCCTCTGGATACATCTTCATTAATAGGGCTTTCTAATTCATATAATATGAGAGCCGAATATTACAATAATACGGTAAAGGCTACGGAAAATGCCATATCCGATTTAAAATCGGCGATTTTCTTCATAAAATATTTTGCTGATAATTCTAATTTTACATCGGCTCAGTCATTGCTAGCAATGGAAAAAAATCTTTCGGTACTTGAAAATGCATCAAAAAAAATTATGACTCCCGAAACAATACTTTCGGAAGCTAAAGCTTCGAGAGCAAAAGGTGAATTTGCAGCTGCCGGATATGATTATTACAGAATAATTTCAAATCCTGAATTTACATATGAGGCGAGCTGCGGTTTAGGTGATATTTTTAAAATATTTAACAGACCTGATAAGGCTCTTTCTTTGTACCAAAAAGCTTTAACTGCAAATCCTGATAATACTGAAATACATCTTAAGCTGGCAAGGACGTATGAGCAGGTTAATGATTATTCTTCTTCCTTGAAAGAATACAGTATTGCACTTGATAATTCATCTGAAAAAGAAGAAATTTTAAATTCTCTTGAAAGAATATGGCAAAAAAAAGTTGATGAAAATCCAAAGGATGCAGAGGCACATGCAAATCTTGGTGTGGTATATCAAAAACAAAAAAGATATCAGGAGGCTCTGGCAGAATATCAAAAAGCCCAGAGTTTAAACCCTGCTAATTTGAATACAAGAATTAATATTGCAACTTTATATCAGGAACAAAAAAATTATAATGCTGCTATAAATATATATGATTCAATTTTGCAAATGCAGCCTCAAAACCCTAAAATTCTGGCATATAAAGCAGATTGCTTGAAAGCTCTTAAAAGAAATAATGAAGCAATATCTTTATATAAAACTGCTCTAAATCTTGATCCTAAAAATACAAAGATTAGGGCTTCACTGTTTGAACTGCTAAAAGATACTATGCCGGCAGAAGAAGTATTGAGTTTCTTATATAAAAATGTTCAAAATAGTCCCATGGACGCAAATGCATATTATGAATTTGCTTATGAGCTCCATAAAGCAAATAAACTTGATGATGCAATTGTGTATTATCAACAGACTATTAAAATGGACAAAAATAAAACCGATGCATATGTAAATCTTGCGCAGGTATACAGACAAAAGAAAAATTATGCAGAGGCATACAGAGTTATGCAGCAGGCTCAGGCTATTGCTCCTGAAAATGAATTTGTAAAAAAACAATATGAAATTGTTGCAAAAGAGTATTCCGCCAATAATTATAATATTGCTTCAAATGCATTTCAAAGCGGAGATTACAGAAGGGCAATAAATGAATATATGAAAATAAACCCGCCTACTGTTGATTCTTTAATCGGTATTGCCGCTTCTTACCAATCATTATCCGATAATGCACATGCTATTGAATACTACAAAAAGGCTATGGAACTTGATAATAAAAACGATGAAATCCCGTTCTATATTGCATCTATTTATGCGAATAACAATGATTTTGATAACGCAAAGCAGTATATAGAAATATCTTTAAATAAAAATCCTTCAAATAAACAGGCAAAAGAATTATCTTCTTACATTAATGATAAAATGACTGAAGGATTGCTGTCAAAAGCTGTAGAGCTATATGATTCAAAACAGTATAATGAATCCATATCATTATTCAACGATATAATTAAAATTAATCCGTCCAATGCAAACGTTTATTATTACAGGGCATTAGCATATGATGCCGTTAATAACTATAAAAAAGCAATAGAAGATTATAAATCAACATTAAAATATGCCCCGGATATGTATATAGCTTATTATTCTCTCGGTGTTGATTATGACTCAATAAACAATTATCAGGAGGCTAAAGAAAACTATAAAAAATATGTTGAATTGTGTATGGAAGATAATGATTACAAGCAGTATGCGGAAAAACGAATACAAGAGATAAACTAATGCAGGTAAAACCCGATAAAAAGCAAATAATAATCGGAAATGTTAAAATTAACAGTGTAGTTTCTCTTGCTCCGTTAGCCGGAATTACAGATTTTGTATTAAGACAGCTTATAAGAGAGTATTCTCACAATTGCCTTTTAACCACCGAGATGATAAGTTCTGAGGCTCTTGTACAAAAGGCAGATGTTAATATTACTGCAACAAATGAAAAAGAAAAGCCGGTTGCATTTCAAATATCAGGTCATAAACCGGCACTAATGGCAAAAGCTGCAAAAATACTTGAGCCAAAAGCTTCGATAATTGATATTAATATGGGCTGTCCTATAAATAAAATTGTCAAAGGACATGACGGCTGCGATTTAATGAGAAACCCTATGCTTGCTAAAGATATCGTTATGGCTGTAAAAGAAGCAGTAAATATTCCGGTAACCTGCAAATTTCGTCTGGGCTGGAGTCAGGATACAAAAAACTTTATAGAATTTGCACAAATTATGCAGGAAGCAGGAGCTGCTGCCGTTACCATACATGCCAGAACCCGCTCTCAATTATACTCCGGCGAAGCGGATTGGACTTCCCTTTCACAATTAAAAGGAGAAATTGATATTCCTTATTTTGCTAACGGAGATATTATAAGTCCTCAAAGTGCAAAACAGTGTCTTGAAATAACCAAAGCTGACGGCATTGCAATAGGAAGAGCTGCAATGGGAGATATTTCTTTAATATATAGAATTGAAAAGTATCTCAATGAAAATGTTTTATTACCGGAGCCTGACATAAATTTAAAACTTTCTATGCTTAAAAAACATCTTGATTCTCAAATTGCTTTTCGCGGAGAAGAAACAGGCATTAAATTTTTCAGAAAATTTTATCCTTCATATATCCGTGGTATAAGAGGCGGCGCCGAATATAGACATAAACTTGTAACGGAAATACAATATAATAAGATAGTTGATTTATTGGATGAAATTTCTTTAAATGCCAAAAGTTGATAAAAAATTCTATGTTTATATAATTCTAACAGTTAATAATAAGTTGTATTGCGGATATACTGACGATGTTGAAAGAAGATATAAGCTTCATAAAGAAGGTAAAGCCGCAAAATATACAAAGGCAAATAAGCCGTTTAAACTTGTTTATGTTCAAGAATTTAATACTAAAAATGAAGCGATAAAAGAGGAATGCCGTATAAAAAAACTAACAAGAAAACAAAAAGAAGAATTAGTTAATATGCCTGTTTTTTCGCTGCCGGTATGCTGAACTAAAACATACTAAACTCACAGCCGCAGTATGTTTGCCTGTAGAAATTTTCTTCTTTTGCTATTTTCATTGTTTTTAAAAAACCGTCCTGTTTCTTAAAATCTATATCAAGAAAAGTTAATTCAAATTTTTTTGCAATATCTTTTGCTATATCAAAAATAACATTTGATTGTTTATGAGGACTTACGGTTAAAGTAGTTGTAAAATACTTATATTCCAGTTGAAAAGCTTTTAAAGCAGTAAAATACAATCTGTATTCAAAGCATCTTGCACAGCGTTTCCCCCTTTCAGGTTCATTTTCAAGCCCTATTATACAGTTATACCAGCCTTCAGCATCCTGCTTATCAACTATAAGTTCAACTTTCTTTTTTTTCGCATATTTGACTAATTCGTTTAATCTTTTATCAAATTCTTCGGGCGGAAAAATATTGGGATTAAAAAAATATAATACAGGTTCAAACCCTGATTCCCTGAGTTTTTCAATCGGATATGCACTGCATGTGGCGCAGCAGGCATGCAAAAGAACTTTACTGTGATTACTGCTCACTTTGTTTTTCCCTGCCGCCCTGCTCTATTACGGCTTGTTTTAATGCTGGATAAGATCCTATTCCCATTATTTTTCTCATACCTATGAGAAAGGTCGGTGTTCCTGTAATACCTTTGGAATCGGCTTCTCTTATTGATTCTTGCAGTTCTTCCGCTATTTTTTCACTATTTGCATCTTCTTTTAGTTTTTTTATATCAAAATCCAATAAACGTGCTTTTTCTATTATTTCTTTTTCATTCTCAGGACTTTGTTCAAATAAAATATCCGACATCTGCCAGTACATATTCTGTTTAGCTGCCGCCAGAGCATATTTTGATTTTATGCAGGAGTTTTTATGTCCTTCATGCTGCATATTATGATTACATGCTCTTTCCAGAGGTACATTATGCTGAATAACTTTTACATTTTCAAATTCCATAACAATCCTGTGTAAATACAGATTTGCAAGAAAACACCCGCCGCAATTATAATCAATATATTCATGTATTATAACATCAGCTTCTTTCGGTCCCATTGTGTTTCCGTCAGTAATTGAATCATAGTTTTTAAAATATTTTTTCATTTCTATTTGTTCTGCGGTTTGAGGTGATAATATGTTTGTTTGATATGTAAATAATAAAATACCTGCAAATATAGACATAACAATAACAAAAGAAATGGCATATTTTTTTACTTTTATGGCTTCGATAAAATCATTTATGCTTATTTTAACTTCTTTTAATATAGAAATGCCTTTTGTTTTGGAAATAATGGCAATTAATAGGTCAATAAAATAAGTCATAAAACAAAATATACATATTGAATTTATTTTAAAGACAGAAATACCTCCTAAAATCATTGACATAATAAAAGAAAACAAAGCAATGCAGAAGATATAAGAAGCCGGATTTTTGAAAACTTCTAAAAATCCGAGAAATCTTATATTTTTTATCTTATCAACAAAGGACATAAACAAAAAGAAAATATAAAGAATTACTCCCCATAAAGACAGAGGAACTCCTAAAAACTGCGAATAAGAGGTCTTTGCGACACTGTCGCAATCCATCATATCGTTTATTGCACATATACTTGGTGCCGCATCAACTGCAAAATTTGCATTGTAATATACAACACATAATTCTATTGACAGAGCAAGCCCGATTAAAGCTAAAAGTACAATTAATATTCTTTTTGTTTTTGTCATATATTCACCTATTGAAATTGTTTAATTACTTCTTTTATTGTATAGTTATCACCTGCTTTTTGTTTTGCAATGGAAATAACTTCTTTGTATCGTTCTTCATAAGTGGGTCTGTGTGTATCATAGAAAATTCCTGTATAAAGACCGTCAGGAGAAAATGCATATCGCATTGCGTCAACTCTGTCTTTTGTATCATGTTCTTCCGGTAAATATTTTACCAGCTCTTTTATTTTTTCAAAAGAAGAAACTTTATTGTATTGAACACAAGGTGAAATAATATGGATAAAAGAAAAGCCTTTATGTTTTAAACCGTTTAGAATTAAATGCTCCAGTTGTTTTACATCTCCGGAATATCCGCGTGCAACATAAGACGCGTTAAATGAAAGAGCCATTAAGACAGGATTTATTCTGTCTGCCGTCCATGCATAAGGATTGCATTTGGTTGTAGTACCGATTCTTGAAGTAGGCGAACATTGTCCCTTTGTTAATGCATAAATTTCATTATCCATCATTATATACGTAATATTGGGATTTTTACGGCTGGCGTGAATAAAATGATTACCTCCGATGCTTAATCCGTCGCCGTCACCTCCGACAGCAATTACATTTATTTCCGGTTTTGCCTGCTTTAATCCTATTGCAACGGGTAAAGCTCTGCCGTGAATAGAGTGAAATCCGTATGTCGACATAAAGAAAGGAAATCTGCTTGAACAGCCTATTCCCGAGACAATTGCTGTCTCATGTGTCTGATAATTCAATTGAGCCATAGCTTTTCTTAATGCCATTATTACTGCATGGTTGCCGCATCCCGGGCACCATGACGGTTTTACTTTACCTTTATAATCTATTGCTTCCATTTGTTTCATAATAACCTCTTCTTAAAAATGAGTATGTTTATTAGTTGCCAGTTCTAATTTTTCCTGTTGCAGTCTTGCAACTTTATTTATTTCGTCAAATATTTCTTCCGGTGTAAATGGAGTACCGTCATACTTTAAGAACTCAAGTATTTCGGTTCCTTTATTTATATGTGTGCACCTTTCAACAATTGTTGATTTAAACTGGGCATTGTAATTTGCTTCAATTACAATAATAACTTCTTTGTTCTTTATAAAATTTTTAATCCAGTCCGTAGGAAGCGGATATAGCGTTCTTGGATATAAAGCCTGAACTTTAATACCTTTTTCTGCTGCTTTATCAATTGCTTCAAAAACAGGACCGGATGTTGAACCCCAGCTTATAATACCGATAGCGGCATCGTCGCTTCCGTATGTTTTAGCTTTTGAAAATTGTCCGGCAGCCGTTTCAAGCTTTCTGAATCTTTTTTCCGTCATTTGTCTGTGAACGGCAGGTTCAGGAGTAGGTGCATTTGAAACGGTATGTTCAAGTCCTGTTACTACGTGCTCTCCATACAAATCGCCGGGACAACTGATAGGGGATATTCCGCTTTCGGTATCTTCGTATCTGTTATAAATATCTCCTTCTTTTAAAACGGGTTTTTGTCTGTCTACTATTTTTAATTTGTCGAAGTCAATTAAATCAACACATTCTCTTCTCGGTCCCAAAGATGCATCAGAAAGAATAATAACAGGGACCTGATATTGCTCTGCAAAATTGAATGCATTAATTGTCTGGTAAAAACAATCTGCTACATTCATAGGCGCCAGAACTATTTTCGGGCAATCGCCATGTGTTCCGTAAATAGCGGCACATAAATCACTTTGTTCGGTTTTTGTAGGAACTCCCGTACTCGGTCCGCATCTTTGAACATCTGCAATAACTAAAGGCAGTTCTGCCATAGAAGCGAGTCCTATTCCCTCCTGCATTAAAGAAAACCCCGGTCCTGATGTTGCTGTCATTGATTTTATGCCGGCAAAAGATGCGCCCATTGCATAATTAACAGCGGCAATTTCATCTTCGCATTGCACCATTTTGCCGCCGAATTTAGGAAGCTCTTTTGCAAGCCATTCCATTATTTCTGTTGCGGGAGTAATAGGATATCCGGAGAAAAATCTGCATCCGGCAACTATAGCGGCAAGCCCTATAGCTTCATTTCCGGACATTATTAGTTTTGCTCCCGTCTGCGCCATTTGAACTTTTGAATAATCATCCGTTCTTTTTAAATTATTTTTTACATAATCCAATCCTGATTTTAAAGCTTTTTTGTTTGAATCAATTACTTCCTGCGGTTTATTTTTGTACCTTAACTCTATATCATTATTTATTTGTTCTTCTAAATGAAGGTTGTTAAGTAACCCTACCGCAATACCAAGAGCAACCATATTTCTTGACCGCTCGGAGTTCAAGGCTTTTGCAAGTTCCGTCAGAGGAATATCATAAATATTTATATCAGAACGTTTTTCTTTTAGTTCCGGAATTAAATTTTTATCATATATTAAAATTCCGTTCTTTGTTATTCTGTTAAGACCTTCATATATTGTATCTTCGTCAAGGCAGATTAATATATCGGTGTCGCCTGTTGCGGTTAATGCTTTATGTTCGCTTATTCTAAGCGTATAATAACATTTTCCGTCGCCTCTTATTTCAGACGGAAATGCTCTATATGTTGTAACGTAATATCCTTTTCTTGCTGTTGCATATGATAAAATATCGCCGGAACTTATTATTCCCTGTCCTGAAGTTCCCGATATCTTTATTCTTAAATCTTTCATGAATTACATATCCTCCTGTTTATAATTTTATTACTAAATTACGTAATGATAAGTATATTAATTTTTGTAAATATTAAACTTTTTATTGTCAAAAAAACTTATTTATGTATTTTCCACAATTAAAAGTACATAATTTATAAGGAGTATATTATGAAAGTACCTTACATTAAAGCAACATTTCAGGAAGCAGCATATAATCTTGGTAATAAAATTAAAACAGTAACTCAAACAAATAAAGATAATTATGTAATAGACAGACTTTTTGCTGCAAATAATAAAATAGGTGACTTATATACAGGTACAAAGGCTTCGAAAATTCTCAATAAGGTAGGATATAAGGCTTCGAAAGATTGGGAGTCAATGCATAAATTTCAAAACTTTTTATTAAAAAATTCTGATAAAGTTTCAAAATATGCTGTTATTGGAGCTGCTGCCGCAGCAGCTGTTGCTGTAACTGCTGCATTAGCAAAGGCTTTTGAATCTACAAACTCTAATGATTAATATACAATGGTTTATAACTAAAAAGACCGCATATGCGGTCTTTTTATATTTCTTTTATTGAGTCTGCAAGTCTTTTAATACCGGTTCTTATTGTAGCGGCATCCGCATTTGTATAGTTTAATCTCAATGTATTTACTTTTTGGGGATTAACATAGAAAGGATGTCCCGGAACAAATGCAACTTTTTTCTCAATTGCTTTATCAAAAAGTTTTAATACATCCATACCTTCAGGAAGAGTAACCCAGGTGAACATTCCGCCTTTTGGTCTTGTAAATTTGATATCTTTCGGGAAAAATTCCTCCATAGCTTCAACCATTGTATAAGCCTGCTTTTTATAAAGAGTTTTTATTTTTTCTATATGCTTATCAAGGTCATTGTTGTATAAATAATCTGCAATTAAATATTGTCCGAATATATTTGAATGTAAATCAGAAGCCTGTTTTGCCGTTTCAAGCATTTTTATAATTTCACTGTTTCCAATAATATAACCGAGCCTCATTCCAGGGGTAACGATTTTTGAAAAGGAACCTAAATATAAATTCTTTTCACTTTTATTCAATCCGATATACGGAATTCTTTCCCCTTCTTCAAATCTTAATTCTCCGTACGGGTCATCCTGAATTAAAATCATATCCTCATCTTTAATAACTTCAAAAACTTTTTCTCTGTTTTCCTTTGTATATGTTAATCCTGTGGGGTTTTGGAAATTAGGAATTAAGTATGCGGCTTTTGGTTTATATGTTTTTACTGTATTTTTTAAATCTTCAATATCAAGTCCGTCATCGTTTAGTTTTGTTTGTACAAAGTCTGCTTTATACATACAAAAAGCTTGTAATAATCCCAGATAGGAAGGCTTTTCAACCATAACTTTATCACCGTCATTGATAAAAACTTTCCCTATTAAATCTAAAGCTTGCTGCGAACCAGTTGTTATTATTATATTATCTATTGTAATATCCATTCCCCAGATTCTGTTGTACCTGTCGGCAATATATTGTCTTAAACTGTCAAGTCCCAATGTCGTAGAATATTGATATATTTTAGCTCCGTAAGTATCTGCTATTCTGTTCATTGAAATTTTTAATGCTTCCTGAGGAAATGAAATCGGATTAGGAAGCCCTCCCGCAAACGATATAATTTCGGGATCCTGAGTTACTTTTAAAATCTCTCTTATAAAAGATGACGGTGTATTTTTTATCCTTTCTGAAAAATATTTTTCAAACATAATTACTTCCTGTTCCAATCCCTTGTTATAATGCTCCGGTTAATTTACAAAATAATTATAGTATTATTTTATTTTTTTTACAACGATTAATAAAACTCCCGTTAAAATTGCGGCAATTCCAATTATTATCCTTAAAGTTAATTCTTCATGGAAAAAGATTACACCGAAAAATACTGCTGTTAATGGTTCCAAAGCCCCCAAAATAGCGGTTGTGGTTGAGCCGATTAGCTTAATTGCGATGGTTATGGTTTCTATTGATACAATAGTCGGAAATATGGCAAGAGCCAGAGTAAAAAGCCATAATACAGGATTATCAGGGATTTGCAGCTTTGTGCAAAAGTTTAAATTTACTATATAGACGGAAAGTCCGAAAAGCATAACATAAAAACTTAATTTTTCGCTTTTTATGTGCTGCAATATTTTATTTTTTTTCACAAATACAATATAGAGTGCATACAGCAGTGCTGATAAGAGTACAATTCCTATTCCCTTTAAACTGAGTGCGGCACCGCTTCCGCCTTTATACAGCAGAATAATTCCTGATGATGTGAGTAAAATAGAAAATAATGTCGTTTTTGTCAGCTTTTCATTATAGAAAACCGCCATTATAACGGCAACAATAACAGGATATATAAATAAAATCGTACATGCAATTCCGGCTTCTATATATTTAAAAGCGGTAAAAAGAGTCAATGAAGAAAAAGAAAAAAATAAAGCAACAATTAAAAGAGGAAAAAATTCTTTTACCGATATTTTTAAATTTGTTTTTTTTACAAGTTTAAGCCATATATAATATATTATGCAGGCAAAAAAGTAGCGGTAAAACAAAACCGAATTAACGCCTATCCCGGCAGAATATAACGGCAGCGCAAATAAAGGATTTGTTCCGTAGCTTGTTGATGCAACGGCACCATATATTGTTCCGGCAAGTTTTCTTCTCATTAAAGCTCCCCTTTAGTGCAACAAATTATGTCCGAACAAAATTTCACGATAGGCCGGCGGCGTGAGTGAAATTTTGAGAGTGGCGTATTGAAAAGGTGAGTATTAAAGTGGAAATGTTGAATTTTCACTTTAATACGACACTAGATTATATTATTAAAATTTTTAAAAAATCAATACATTTTTGATAAAATAAACTTATGATTAAAAACTTTAAAAAGATTATCGCTTCAATAAAAAAAATGAATCTTCCTCAAACTGATTTTGTAAGGTTTATGGAAAATATCCATGATCCTTTTATTGTCTTAATTGCCTGTATATTGTCACTGCGGACAAATGATAAAACAACATATCCAGCAACAATGCGAATGCTTAAGCTCGGAAAAACACCTAAAGATTTTTTAAGTGTTAAATTTGAAGATTTAGAAAAAGCAATTTATCCTGTCGGTTTTTATAAAAATAAGGCTAAACAGATTTTAGATATTGCATATGAACTGTATCATAATTACAACAGTATAGTTCCAAAAGAAATTGATGAACTTATAAAATTTAAAGGTGTCGGAAGAAAAACCGCTAATTTGGTACAATCAAAAGGATATAATCTTCCCAGTATATGCGTGGATGTTCATGTTCACAGAATTTCAAACAGACTTGGTCTTGTATGTACAAAAGAACCTGAAGAAACAGAATATGCTCTAAAGTCAAATCTGCCTGAAGCTTGCTGGTCTGAGATAAATACTCTGTTTGTAACACTGGGTCAGAATGTCTGTAAACCCTCTAAGCCTGATTGCGGCAAATGCAAGCTGCATTCTTATTGCAAATTTTTCAAAGAAAAGAATACGTCAGAAATATAATCAGGTATTGCAAGCTGCCCTGCCGGCACCGCCGCTCATAATGGTCTTATAGTGAATTCTTCCTGACAAATTAAATATTACTATTCTTTCGGCATACAGCAGTTTTTGTATTTTTTACCGCTTCCGCAGGGACATTTATCATTTCTACCTACGTGAGAATAGTCCACACCTTCTTTTGTTTTGTTTGTTTCTTTTGTATTAACAACATTCATCATTTGTTCAAAAATTTTTGAAGCGTATAAAACACTTGCTGAAGAAAATATCTTTTTCTCAACAGAATCGGATTTGTAATAATTCAATAATTCTTCTAATGTATAAGATGTTTCAAGTATTTTATTTGTTCTTTCAATAAAATTTGCATACTTTTGCGCAAGTCTTTTTATTATATTGGCAGGAACTTTGTCGTTTTCAAAAAAACTTTTTATACAGTCTTTGTAGCCCTGTATTGTTTTATAATCTTCGACTTCATATATTTTACATAATGTCTGGTAAAAAGGAAGAACAAAAAGTCCTAATTCTTTATCATAAATAATTCCTATATCATATATTTCAGAATGAGAAGAGAATCCCTCCAGTGATTTTTCCATAAAGTCGGAATAAGAATTTTTAAAATCCTGCACTGTATAATATCTGTTGTTTTCAACATATTTTATATTATCTTCTATATCCTGTTTCTCGGGCATTATTCCTTCGTCACAGTATACATTAAACATATTTATAAGATTATCGGCATAAATATTTGTTGTAATTACTTCATCTTTTTGGAAGCACTCAAGAAATTTTTTACCGAAATCTTCTACAAGTTTTTCTATTTGTTCTTGTTTTTTAGGATTTTGTTCGTAAGCATCCTCAGGCTTTTCAATTATTTTTGCTATTGCATATTTATATACATCTTCTTTATTTATACTTGATAAAACATTTGATATTTCAAGAAGATAAAATTCATCTTTCATAGGGAAAATACGGCAAAGAGCATACTGTCCCGGAGTTATTCCTCTAAAATTATTCATTTTAACAAGAGATAAAACTTTATACATTTTTTCGTTTACAAGATTATATAACTCAAATCCGTTGCTTAAAACCCTCCTGATTTCAAATACGGAGGAAAAAGACATAGATAGCGCATTTAATATTTCTTTTTCTGTATCTGTTGTTTCATTTTTTTCGAGAAATAACTGCAGTATTGTTTTTCTGTCTTTTGTCAGACGCCTTTCAAAAATGTACGGAATAATTAATGCCTGAATTCTTGCTCTGTCTGCATTTCTGGCAGATAAGGTAGCAAGATATTCTTCAAAATCAGGTTTTATATTTTCATCATTAATAACGAAATTCATTAATTTTGTTATAGTATCCGAGATAACCGCTAATTTTTCTATAACTGACATATATCTATCCCCTTTTTATTTTTAAAACGGCAGAGTGTCTTGCCGTCATACCTTTTTCTTTTCTATATGAAAAAAATATATCAGACATGCAGCATGTGCAATAGTCACAAATATCTATATTTTCTATTCCTTCTGATAACAATTGGTCATTGTTTAATAATTTCAAATCTATAAAATATTTGTCCGATTTTTTTTCATAAAACTTAACAGCTAAATCATCTTTTATTAATTGTTTAAAAACGTTTTCATCAGTTTCAAAACAGCATTTGCCTATTGCGGGGCCGATTAGTGCAATGATATCAGAGCTTTTAATATTAAACTCTTTTTTCATAACGATAACTGTTTTTCTCAAAATATGAGCGGCCGTTCCTCTCCAGCCTGCGTGAACAATGGCTCCTGTATTATCTTTAGGGCTGTATAAAATAACCGGAACACAGTCAGCGAAATTCATTAGTAACAAACTTCCTTCTATATTGCTGATTAAAGCATCCATATTGTCATAAAAGTATCTGCCGTTTTTGACTATGCTTATATTATCGCTGTGTATTTGGTTTGCGGTAATAATGTCGGGGCAGAATAATTTCTGCTTTAAAAATACTCTGTTTTCTGCGGCTTCTTTTTCTAAATCTTTGCGTGAGGACGGTGTAAGAACAAAATCTCTTGTTGTGAAGAAACAGTCATAATCACTTAATAAAGAAGATTTTAAAATTTTTTTGCCGTAAAAATAATCAAAATAGAACATTAATTTTCAACCGTATTAAAGATTCTGTCGCCTGCGTCGCCAAGACCCGGAAGGATATAACCATTATTATTAAGGCCTCTGTCGATGCTTGCTGTTATAATTTTTACTTCCGGATATAATTTTTGTACTTTTTCAAGACCTTCAGGAGCACTTATAAGACTTACAAATCTTATGTTTTTTTGAGGTACTTTTTTATTTGCAAAAAGTTTTATTGCATCAATAGCAGAATTACCCGTTGCAAGCATAGGATCCAATATAAGTATTATTTTATTTTCAGGATTATCAAACTCAACCGGAATTTTATTATAATACCAAACGGGAGTCAGGGTATCCTCATCTCTGTACATACCTATATGTCTGACCGTTGCAAAGGGCATAATTTCGTTGGCTATATCAGAAAAAATCAGACCTGCCCTTAAAATCGGTGCAATAATTACTTCTTTATCCGATTTTAAAGTCTTAGTATCACATACTTCAAGCGGGGTCTGAACTTTTATGCTTTCGAGTTCCAAATCTTCTGTTGCTTTATAAAATAATAAATATGTAATTCTTCTGATTGCATTTCTGAAAACTTCGGCACTGGTTTCTTTATTTCTTATTATACTCAAATTATGGCAGCATAAAGGATGATTAATTACAAAAACATTTTTAAATTCATTCATTTTTTTCAGCCTCTTGATTTTCATTTCCCTCAAGTGTAATTTCTTCTGCGGTATTTTCCGTTTTCTTTTTTATGTAGTCTGCTGTTCTTTCAGTTAGTTTATAAATGATTACAGACTGTACTGTATTTACTGTCCCCGTATAATCGGAAATATCTTTTACCAGAGAACTCTGTTTCAGAAGTTTTTTATTATTAAGTAAATCAGCTGCCTGTATTGTTCTTCCGACACCTCCGTAAATATCAATCATAGTATTTGCAACCAGTCTTTGTCCGTCCCAGAAATCCTGTATTCTATATGATTCAACAGGTAGAATTATCTCTTTTTCGAGGGTTTCCGAAGCAGTCTGCGGATTTAATTCAAGCGAGGTTGAACCCCCCAGTCCGTAGAATGCAATAGCGGCAGAAGTTCTTTTTGGTATTGTTACATCATCTTTTGTTACGAGGAAAGAAACAAATACTTTATTATCAAAAATTTTAACGTCGCGTACGTAGCCTATATTTATGCCCATTAATCTTACTGGGGAGCCTTTTACCAGACCTCCGACATCATCAAAAAAAATATAATAAGTATTTCTTACATTTTCTTTAATTGTTGTATTATATATGAAATAAAACAAAGCGCCGGATATAACTATCAGCCATAATATTATTTCAAAAAACCATATATATTTTCTCTTCATTACAATATTATAAATCAAATTAATTCTATTACACAATATTTGATTTTTTATTATTTATGGTAAAAAGACCGATTATTGAGATGACAAGAAAAAATAAAGCAGCTATGTGTGCGGCATGAATATTATTTATACTTAAAACACTGTCTATTCGTATTGTTTCTGTTAAGAGCCTTGCTATTGAGTATAAAAGCATATATAAGAAAAAGATAAAACCGTCTTTTCTGTTTTTACTTCTTGCCAAAAACAAATATAAAATTATAAATATAATGATATTTAAAATTGATTCATATAAAAATGCGGGATGAAAATATTCATAAGCTCTGTATTCTATAGGTCTAAGAGTATAAGGAATATACAATTTCCATGGCAGTGAACAGGGAAGCCCGAAAGCTTCGGAATTGAAAAAATTCCCCCATCTGCCTATAGCCTGGCCAATAATCAGCCCGAAAGAAAATAAATCCGCATATCTTAAAAAGTTAAGCTTATTGTCTTTTGTATAGCAATATACAGCCAGTATTCCTCCCAAAATCGCACCATGTATTGAAATTCCTCCGTTCCATATTGCAGGTATTTCAAAAGGATTTGCCATAAAATATTTATAATCTAAAATTACGTAATATAATCTTGCACATATAATTCCTATTATTATTGCAAGAAAAGAAATATCGCATATACTGTCAACTGAAATTTCTTTAAAATATTTTTTCCTTAATAGAAGAATAACAAATAATCCGATTAAAATGGACAAAGCCATAATAATACCATAATAATGAATATCAATTGACGCGATACTAAAAGCTATATGTCCCGGCGATTTAAACATTTATTGTTCTTCTTGCTTTATACTTTCAGAAACCGCATTATTCACTTCTTGAGATTTACTGTCATATAACTGTGTATATTCTTTTATTTTTTCATTTAATTCTGTAATTTTATTGTTTATTTGATCTGTTTCTGCTGCCTTAATATCCTTTACCAGATAAGTGTTATAAGTCTCAACCGCATCAGCGGCTTTATTATTAAATTCTGAAATTTCTTCAAGTGTAAGCTCTGGAATATTACCGTTTTCATCAGGTTCTTTTTCTATTATCTGATATGCAATTGCTTCTTTCGCAATTGCCAGAGTATAATAGGCATCATAAAAATCGGGTTTTAATCTCAGAACATTATTCAGCTCTTCAATTGCTTCATTGTATTTACCGATTTCATTATATGCAACAGCCAGATTGTAATGAGTCTGATATATATCATTGTCTAAATCAAGGCTGGATTTTAAGCGGCAAATGGCCGTTTCCGTATCACCTTTATCCATATAATCAGCTGCTTTATTGTTTAATTCCTGTATCGCTAAATTATTTATACAAGCGGTAGTTATTACAGACATAAAAAGTATTGTAAATAACAACAATATTTTTTTCATAATATTCCCCTATAACTCTTTAACAATATAAATGCAAAATGAAAATTTTGCAATATTTTTAAATTAGTATACAATAATTGGAGGAGTAAATTTGTTAAGAGATAGTCATGAGCGATTCGGAAAAAATAGTTTCTTTGAAACAGGCAAGAAAAAAAACAAAAGAAGTTAAAAACGATGAAACTTCTAAACAGTCAGAGCTTGTATATTGCAGTTTTTGCGGCAGACCTAATACTCAGGTTGCCAAAATGGTTCAGGGCCCCGGGGTTAATATATGCTCAGAGTGTACTATGATAGCTGTCCAATATTTAATATTAGAAGATAAACTGCCCTCCGGCGAAGCTCAGAAAATACTTGATATATTCTGGAGTAAAATAAAATAATGACACAGCTTTCAAAGCTTCAAATCAGAGCGAAAGTTCTTTCTGTTATTTCCGAAATAAAAACTTTAAGAAATTTTAATGAAGATGCGATTGCTAAATATAAATCGGAACTTGAACAAATTTCTGATAAAAAAGCTTTGTTTGATATTTTTTTGAAAGAATTTGTTAAAATGCAGGAAGCTGAATATATTTTTTCCGCCTGCCTTTTAAAAGAAATTGTGCCCGAAGAATATATAAATAGTAAAGTTCTTGAAGAATTAAAATCTTCTTCATTATCTGATGAATATAAATATAAACTGGTTCAGCTCTTAAGAATAACGGGCGGAACCGATAATTTTAGCGAAATACCTTCCTATTTTGATAATCCTGAAGAAATTCTGGATTTAGAAACAAAAAAGTTATTGGAAAAAGCTGTTGTAAATCCTGAAGCAATGCTTGATTTTCTTGATTTTGTTTCAGCTGTTTCTCAAAATGACAGGAATTTATTGCTAAATTCACTAAGCCAGGATTATACAGGCGATGAACTGGCAAATATTATATATCCGATTTTATATTCAGGGTTTGAAGATTCTTTTATACTGGACTGCGTAAAAATTTTAATAAATTCCAGGTCTTCGCTTGCTATTGCTCCTTTTGAGTATTTAATAAAAACAAGTAACAATGAAGATATAGTTAATAATTGCAGGCTAGGTCTTAAACAATTAAAATTGGCAGGAGCTTCAAAAGAAAATGCTGATAAATATTTTAACAATATAATTAAAGACTCTTCTCCGGCAGAATTTTTTACTACAATACCTGATGGAGCGGGAAATCAGGCTTTGTTGATTTCAAGAGTTACTTCTAAAGGGAAATATCATCTTTCTGCTGTTGTTATTAATGATGTTTCGGGAATAATTGACTGCTTCGGTTTCTATAATATTTCTCCGGATGAATTGTACAGAGTAATAGATAAATTCTATCAAACAGAGGGAAAATATAAAGTTCCTGCAGAATATTCAAAAACAAAAATTCAGACTGCTGTTGATATAACAATAAAACAAAAAAGAAAATTCCCTTATGAATTTATATGCTGGAATGTTTTGCTTAATGATGTAAATTTAATGGCAGATTCTTTAGAAAATATAATTTCTAAAAAGTCTTCTGCAGTGAATATTTCAAAAGATGAAATCCTTACGTTGCTTACAAAAGACTTTACTTTAAGGTGGTTTATATCTCCTTCGGAGAATGATGTAATTAAAAAAATGGTTGATGTCTTTTATAATATGTCTGATATTGACATTTCTTTTATAAATCAGGAAATAAAAAATAAATTTAATACAATATTTGATGATAATTCCAGTAATATCTGGCAGTCAAGATTGTATAATTTAATATATTTGCTGCAGGAAAATTCATACTCAAATGAAGCTGATTGTTTTTATACTATTGTAAAAAATAATGAATACTTTAATTTATTTAAATATGTTCTTATACAAAGAAGTATTTTTAATCATTTTATTTCTTTAAGAGAATTATGCAAAGAATCTTTGCTTGCAACAAATATATTCAGAAAAAAGAATTTGAATGAGCAAAAACATGATATTAAAAAAATTGATAATTTGATAAAATTAATGAAAAAAAGCTGGATAGATGGATAAAATATTAGGACTTGATATTGGAAAAAAACGTATAGGTATAGCATTAAGTGACGCTCTGGGGCTGATTGCTCATCCTGTTGAAACTATAGACAGACAACCGGAAAATTCAGCAATTGAAAAAATTAAAAAAATTTGCAATGATAACAATGTAAAAAAAATAGTTGCCGGACTTCCTAAAAACATGAATAATACTATAGGAGAACAGGCACAAGATTGCATAGAATTTGCAAATAATTTTAAAAGTGAATATGAAGTAATTTTTGAAGATGAAAGATTAACAAGCAGACAGGCGGAATATATACTGGCAAATACCGGTCATAAATATACAAAAAATAAACAGCTTGTTGATTTAAAAAGTGCGTGTATAATACTTCAGCAGTATCTTGATAGAAAGTGAGAAAATATGACTGAAAAAACTGATAACTTAATTGAAACATTTGATGAAGAAGGAAATAAAGTTTCTTTTGAACTTCTGGATATTGTATCTGTTGATGATATAGAATATGCACTTCTTCTGCCTGTTGATTATGAAGAAGATTCGGAAGAAAATGAAGTTCTTGTAATGCGTCTTAAAAAAGAAGGCGAAGACTTTTCTTTTGAAGCAATTGAAGATGATGATGAATTTAATAAAATTGCCCAATATATAGAAGAACTTGAAGACGAATTGGACGAATAGTTTTATAGATGATGATATTTAATCATTTTTACAAGTAAACTGCTGTTGGCGGATGTCTTTTGTTATTATTTTCCAGTTTGAAATTAGTTTTTCCGTATTATATTTGGCATTTGCAGGACTTGTTGAAAGCATTTTGTTGCAGCTGTAATGATTGAATAAATCAGGAAAATATTTTTTAAAAACCGTAAATGCAGTTGATCCGTTTAAATATATGGTTTTAATATTAGGATATTTTTTTAATAAATCAGAAATGTCATTTGGATAAATATTTAATATGTCAGAATCCAGACTTCCTTCTCTGGTGCAGTATTTAATTGTGTCCCAAACTGCAATTTTATTGTTTAACAGAGTTTTTATTTTTTCTTTATATTCACAATTATATAAATCTTTGTTATTGCAAATAGCACCGATAACTTTCCAAAACCTGTTTTGAGGGTGTGCATAATATTGCTGCATTTCTAAAGATTTAACACCCGGCATAGAACCGAGAATTAAGACCCTGGAATTTTTATCTATTATAGCCTTTAGACTTTTACATTTCATAATATTTACTTTAGCATAAAGGAACTTGTACGGAAAAATTTAATCATGTTATTCTGAATTTAGTTCATAATCTTGCCGGTTGCAGATGTAAACCGCAAGTCAGTAAGATGCAGAAACACCGGACAGGGGATAAAATCACGTTTCGACATCGTCTCAACGGATTTTGCAGCCAGTTCAGCATGACTGATTGGTTTATTAATGTCATCCCGAACTCGTTTCGGGATCTTACCAATTGGAAATGCAGGCTTCAAACTGGTCAGACCCTGAAACCGTCTTGAATTTTCCTTACGGCTCAGGCAATCCGCTTCTTGGATTTGCTTTGCGCTCACAGAACTTCGCCTGCGGGGCTTTGCCCCTGTCGGTTTTTTCTGTTCGCTTACCGGACTCGTTTCACTCCGTCCGTCCGCAAATCCGCTACATTCCGTAAAAACTTTTTAGCTTTTACTTCATTTCACCTGCCTCTCGCCTTTTCGGCATTTCGCTTCGCTTCAGCTTACGGAAAATCCGCAGTTCAGGGTGACAACGAATGAAAAAATGTCATTCTGAATTTACAGCTCTTCTTGTTGCCGACAATAGGAGGCTACAAGGGAGGGTACTCGAAGAGTATTTCAGAATCTTATCAATTGGGAATAAAAACTTCAAACGAACAAGATTGCAGGTTGGGTGGAATGCAGTGAAACCCAACAATAATAATTCGTTTGGATTAAAACCCAACCTACAACTTCAACTTCCCTCACTTATTTAAATTATTATTAATTTTACTATTTTTATATTTGTTGTCTATTTGTGTTTTAAGAGCTGTTTATCCGGGTAAAATAGCTTAATTTGAAAATAAAAGGAATTTTATCAGGTAAAAAAATAAAACAGTATATGCCTTATTAACAGATATAAAAGAAAAACAGAAAATTATACAATTTTCTGTCTGAATGTGTTTTAATACGATCTATCTTGTTGAATAAGATAATATAAAATTCCTTATTTGTATATTAGCCATTCTTCCTATTGAAAAAATTTATTTTTGTGATATATAATCTCTCTATTTCTTATTTACCGGATTTAATATATAATTAATGTTATGGAAATGAAATTGAATATTCCCGAAAATAATATTAAATCTGGTATAAAGCCGAATGTAAAGCAGGAAGAATGTATCAGAACGTTAGATGGGCCCGTGATGGTATTGGCGGGACCCGGAACGGGCAAAACATATACAATTATCGAACGTATAGCTTATATGATACATGAAGGAATTGTTCCAGGGGCAATACTGTGTTTAACATATTCTGAAGCTGCGGCTAATGAAATGAAAGCAAGGCTGGTAAAAGAAATAGGAACAACTGCTTCTGCCGTAACCGTAAATACTTATCATGCTTTTTGTAATGATATTATAAAACAATATCCGTATGAATTTGAAATGCTTGACGGAGTAGGCTTGGTTGATGATGTTACAAAACGTTCCATTATGCAAGAAACCCTTGATATTGTACAGCCTGAATATTATCGTACAAGGTGGGGTGATTGTTATTATTTTATACCTGAACTTCTAAAAGCTGTTGATGAACTTAAATCTAATCAAATCACGAAAGAAGAATATTTTAATACATTAAACTCTCATCCTGATTGGATGGGAAAAATGCAGGCGCTTGAGATTGAATATGCCGAACGTGAACAAAAAGGAAAACTTGTAAAAACATTTTTAAATTCTTTTGAAACACATAAAAGAAAAATAGGAAAGGCAAAAGAAGTTTGGCAAGTATTTGAGCAATATGATATTAAATTAAAACAAAATAATTTTATTGATTTTAATGATATGATTAATATGGTTTTGGAGGCTTTTGACAATAATGAGTCTTTCCTTAAAAAAGTTGCTTCAAAATTCAAATATTTTCTTGTTGATGAATATCAGGATACGAATTATTCTCAAAATAAGATTGTTTTTCAACTTGCAAAAGGGGCGGACAGCAGAAATATTTTTGTAGTCGGTGATGATGATCAGATAATATATGAATTTCAAGGAGCTAAAACCGATACTCTTGAAAAATTTCTTAATTTGTTCCCTGATACTAAAGTAATATGCCTAAATGAGAATAACCGTTCTACTCAAAATATTTTGGATTTCAGTTATAGTATAATATCACAGGATAAAACCAGACTTGAATATAATCCTGAATTTAAAAAATTTAATATTTCAAAAAAATTAACGGCAAAAAATCCTAAAATAGTTCCTCTTAATAAAAAAATTCAAGTACATGGGTTTGCGGATTTAAAACAGGAAAACAATTTTATTATAGACTCTATAGAAAATCTGATAAAATCAGATGTTTTTCCATTAAATAACGAGGGAGAAAAAGATTTATCGAAAATAGCTGTTTTAACGCGTGAAAATAACGAACTTGAGGAATTTGCAAATCTTCTTGAAGCACGCAATATAAACTTCCAAATTAAAGAATCTAAAAACATTTTCGATATTAAAGCTTCTTTGCTGATATATTTTTATTTAAAAGCACTTGAAAACAGCTATTATTACAGTGATAAATTATTCGGACTGCTGCTTTGTGCTCCTTTTAATTTTGATAATAAAGATATGACTTTTTTAATTCAGCAAAATAAAATAAATCATAATGATTTAATAACGAATATAAGAAATAATTTAGACTCGTATAAATGGCAGGCTCCGGATAAAGTAAAGAAATTTATTCATGATTTTGACAAATTATTAAAATTAAAAAACGTATTAAATGTCAGGGATTTAATTATAGAAACGGTTAATATTACCGGACTTTTAGCGTATTTTCTAGAAAATGACATTGATAAAAGCGAGAATATATATGCCGTAAAAAAAATTACCGATGAAGCTCAATCATATATGTATCTGCATAAAGGATGTAAAATCTCAGACTTTCTCGACCATTTGGATAGTGCCTTTAAAAGTAATATTCCTATTGTTATTGATAAAGACGATTATATCCAAAATGCGGTGCAGCTTATTACCTTACATGGTTCTAAAGGCAGAGAATTTGATTATATATTTATGCCGCATTTAATATCAAAAAAATGGGAGGATAAAAGAGTAAATAATTCTATGTCGCTGCCTGTTGACAAAGATTGCGCAGAGACGGATGAAGAAACTGCAAGAAAATCAGAGCAGTTGCGATTACTTTTTGTCGGAACTACAAGGGCAAAACATTCTTTAATAATGTCATATTCCAATTCCATAGACGGACAGCCCAGAGAACTTACTTCATATCTGTCGGCACCTGTACAGGATGAAAATCTTGTTGAAACTTATAACCATGAATTGGAAAAAGATGATTACATTAATGAAATTGTATCCTCTTTAACAAAACAATCTTTTGATTATACTGCGGCATTTGAAGGCGAAATAAAGGCAAGAACAAAAGATTTTATAATAAGTCCCAGTACGCTCAATTCATATATAGCCTGTCCCAGAGCATTTTTATATTCCAAAGTTCTTGAAATACCGGTGCTTGATAAAGATACAGAAAATGCTCACTACGGTACGGCTGTTCATTCAGTTTTAAAATGGGCTGTACAATATGCCCAAACTAATGAAAGGTATCCGGATTTAGATTTAATGAAAGAAATTTTTATTAAAAATCTTTCAATGCAGGAATTTGATACTCTGCAAAAAAGAGAAGAATTTGAAAAAAGAGGTTTAAAATGTCTGGATAAATATTATCCGCAGATGCTTTCAACTCCTTTTAACCGTATTTCTTCCACCGAATATTCATTTAATTATGTTCCCGTTGAAAACCATTTTTTGAAGGGATTTATTGACCGTATTGAAAAAAATAAAGACGGGACATTGGAAGTTTATGATTATAAAACAGGCGGTGCAAAATCAAAATCTCAGATTGCTGACGGCAAAACCTATGAAAATTACTTAAATCAGCTAAGATTTTATAAATATGCGCTTGAAATCCTTGATAATAATACAAAAGTTGTTCGTGCCGGGTTGATTTTTGTGGAGGAACCGGACAATAATTTCTATATAGAATTAACTGATAAAGATAATCAAATTATTAAAGACAAAATAGATTATGTTTACACAAATATTGAAAACCTGAATTTTGAGCCGCCCAAGCCGGAAGAAAGAAGCTGTGAATATTGTGACTACAGACATCTTTGCAAATTGAATGAACTATAAATATAGTGTTTGCAAAAACCGCCAAGACAATGTCGAAACGTGATTTTATGTTCTGCCCTGTTTTTCGGAATTTTACCAAAAAGCAAATATAACTCTAAGTCGGCAAGATGCTGAAATACTCTTCGAGCAC
>CALUSW010000017.1 GCA_944323535.1 Candidatus Gastranaerophilales bacterium
GCAGGATGTATTGATTCAAAAGAGCAGACTGTCAGAAACGAAACATGTATAAAATGTTTTAAATGCCTCGGTAAATGTTATAAAAACGCAATAAAATACGGAATAAAACCTAAAGAAGAAATCAAGTTTAATATAAAACGAAGAGAATTAATCATCTCTGCATCAGCACTTATTGTATTTGCGGGAACAATAAAATACGGACTGGCAAAAGCAGGCAAAGCCGTTAAAAAATTCAAAGACATAATATTGCCGCCGGGTGCTTTTAATCCTCAAAGAATGTTTAACAAATGCTTAAACTGCAATCTTTGTATTGAAGCATGCCCGAATAAAATTCTTACAAAAGCAAATGACAATTTCGGCGCCGTTCATATTAACTATGAACAGGGCGAAAAATATTGCAAATATGACTGCAATGAATGTTCAAAAGTATGTCCTTCAGGCGCAATAAAAAGAATTCCGCTTGAAGAAAAACAACATACAAGAATTGCAATGGCAGTAATAAATCAAGATAAATGCACAGGCTGCGGAATATGTAATATTGAATGTCCGGCAAAAGCAATTTACAGAGACGAAAACGGAAAATCAATAATAAATGCTTCAAAATGTATAGGCTGCGGCGCCTGCAAAAAAAGCTGTAATTTCTCTGCAATAGAAATATTTGCGATAAAAGAACAAAAAGTAATATAATAATATCAAAAGGAGAAATAATAAATGTCACTTGGAATAACAGAAATCACTCTGATACTGGTTGTAATATTATTATTGTTCGGCGGAAAAAGAATTCCCGAACTTGCAAGAGCGCTCGGTAAAGCCTCTTATGAATATAAAAAAGCAAAAGAAATTATTAAAAAAGAAGCTGACGAAATAAAAGGCGCAATAGAAGATGCAGGTGAAAAGCCGGAAGAATATAAACCGGCTGATGTATAAGAAAAATGAATGAAGAAGATAAAAATGAAAGCCTGATTTCGCATTTGGAAGCTTTAAGAGAAACCATCTTAAAGTGTTTATATGCTATTGCAATAGTTCTTCCATTTACTTTTTTTATTGCACCTAAGGCTTTAAACTTTCTGATTAAAATAATACTGGGTTCAAGCAAAATTACTCTGAATTATTTTTCACCGGTCGAAGTTTTTTTAATTCAGATAAAAACAGCAATAGTTATAGATTTTATAATTTGCTTTCCGTATATAGCAAAAAAGATATGGGATTTTCTTCTTCCGGCTTTATATGAACATGAAAGAAAGTTTATAAAATCGGTTGTTATAGTTTCAAGTTTATTATTTGCGTCAGGCGCCGCTTTTTGTATTTTTCTTATTCTGCCGTTAATTATTAACTTCGGTGTAAGCTTTTCTACGGAAAATATACAGGCTGTATTTAATATTTCAAATGTTGTAACACTTGCTTTATGGATGAGTGTAGCCTTCGGATTAATGTTTCAGGTTCCTTTAATAACAATTGCATTGATAAAATCCGGAATTATTTCTTATGAATCCGTAGCAGATAAAAGGTCTTATGTAATTGTAGGATTATTAATAGTTGCAGGAATTTTAACACCGCCTGATGTAATGAGCCAGTTAATGCTTGCCGTACCTACATATTTATTATTTGAAGCAGGTCTTTTATTTTCAAAAATCAGTAAAAATCCGGTAATAAAAGTCGATGATTAAAACTCATATTGACTGACAGCAGCTATCAGATTATAAGATTATTATATGAGCAATTTATCACTGCCGTCAAAACTACTAAAAGGGATGGAAACAAGTTCATCAATAGGAATGTTTGCAAGAGATACAGGAGGATGTCTTATCTCTAAGCTTGCAGTTTCAAGAAGCAGTGATGAAGCAAAAGAAATAGGTTTTGCCGAAACAGCCGAATCTGCTCTTTTCTACTTTACGGCACCTGCTTTATCTAAAATTTTTTCAAACATATATGCTAACAAATATAATATAAGCAAAGAAAACATCTCACAGCCTTTAAATACGGTAAAAAATGTAACCGGAGAACAAATAAAAAATATAAAACTTGCAAAATTCGGACAAATTGCGTCAACTTTTAGTATTATATTACCTTTTGTATTTGCAATAGCACCTTTAAGAAATCTTTTAACCTATGAACAAAGCGGAAAAGATGAATTTGTATCAGTGGTAGGATTAAAAGAAAATAAAAAAGAAAACAATAAAAAAGAATCTGAAAAAAAGCCGCAAGCCTAATAAAAAAACTCACTGCAGCAGGTCTTGCCGGAATAGGCATAACAGCCGGTATTCTCTCCGGCGCAAAAAATAAAAAAATTTATAATAAAATACAACCGGCATTAACAAAGTTTGTAAAAAAACTGGATTTTTCAAAAAACGGAGATTTAAAACTTGCCCACTACGGAGCTTTAATATATCCCGTTAGTATTGCAAGTTATTTTTACGCTTCACGCGATAAATATGAAAGACAGGAAAATGCACGCCGTTTCTCAGTTACGGTACCTTTGCTGTTTTTTGGAGAAAGAATAATAGAAAAACCAATCTATAAACATTTTGACAGAGTCTTTAATACAAAAGTTCTGGAAAACGGAAGAACAAAAACATATGAAGAAATCTTAAAGCTTCCGGACAAAATTCAAAAACAATATCTTAAAAGCAAAAATTTATCCTACGGTCTTACATTTCTAACTAACACAATGGCAATTGCGGCAGCTATAGGAATCTTAAACAGAATAGCAACAAAAAAACAATATCAAAGAGAAAATAAAACTCAGGCATAATCTAATATTAACTAAAGTAAAAATCAAGCATTCCTGCATATGCTTTAAATAAAAGATAGACAAAACTTACTTTTTAGTTTATAAGTAGAAAAGAAAAAGGATTTTCTATGAAAATTGTAATATATGGTGCAAACGAGATTGCCTGCCTTATAGCTGCAAGACTATACGAAGACCATGATATAATTGTAATAGACGACGGTTCAAATAATGCTGATAATCTTGATAAATTAGACATTGAATATATACAGGGGTCCGGGGCTAATATTTCGCTTCTTGAATCAATAGGAATAAAAGATACCGATATTTTTATAGCCTGTACCGACAATGATGAAGCAAATATTGTAGCATGTTTAACCGTCACAAATATGACAAGGCTGAAAACCGTTTGTTTTGTCAGTAAGAAAGAAAATGTCGAATCATTATCCCTTGTAAGAGGTTCAAAATATCAAAAAGAATTAATGATAGATTATGTTCTCTGGCCTGAAGAACTTATGACACAGGAAATTTTCAGAATCATTACAGTCCCGAATGCAATAGATGTCGAAAATTTTGCAAACGGGAAAGCAAGACTTCTTGAATATAGGATTATAGAAAGCACGAAATTTATAAATAAAAAAGTAAAAGATTGTAATTTCCCTGAAGAAACCCTGATTGTCGGAATTACAAGAGATAATACATTATTTATTCCGAACGGAGATACGCAGCTGTTATTGAATGACAAAGTAATTTTTATGGGATCGTCTTATTCTCTCGATATTCTTGCAAATAAATTCTTTCAGGAAAACTCGGAAATAAGACAGGTAACAATAATCGGCGGCGGCAACGTAGGCTTAATGCTTGCGCAAAATCTGGAAAAAGCCAATATAAAAATCAAAATAATAGAATTTGATTACAAAAGATGCATTGAATTGACCGAGAATTTAAGAAATACGCTTGTTATAAACGGGGACGGAGCCAATTTTGCACTGCTGGAAGAAGAACGTGTCGGTGAGAGTGATGTTGTAGTAAGTGTAACAAATAATGATGAAAAAAATCTTCTTTGTTCTCTGCTTGCGAAACAACTCGGTGTACCTAAAGTAATAACAAGAGTTTCTAAAAATGCAAATGCGAATTTATTTGAAAAAGTCGGCATAGATGTTGCCATATCACAAAACGGAGCAGCAATCGAAGATATTGAAAATCACCTTATAAAGACCGGCATTGAAATACTTGCAACCGTCGAAAGAGGACAGGGTAAAGTATTGGAAATATGTATACCTTCAAATTTTAAGACGGATATGATTATGAATCTTAAACTTCCGTGCAGTGCAATAATTGCAATAATACAAAGAAGAAACAGAGTTATAATTCCCAGAGGAACAACACAAATAATGCCTTATGATAACCTTATAGTATTTACAACAAAAGATAATGCTGGCAGTGTTATGAATTATTTTAAAAGGTGCTGATTAAAATGAATTTTAATTATATATTTAACTCTGTCAGTTTAATATTAAAGTATATTGCTATTGTTTTGCTTGTACCATGTATATGTGCTTTTATATTACATGAAAACTATGCTTTAAAACCCTTTATTTATACCGCTTCACTATCATATTTATTAAGTTTTATTCTTAAAGGAAAAGAAAAAAGCGGCGAGGAGCTGAATAATATAAACAGAAGTGAAGCTCTTGCAACAGTTTTATTATCCTGGGTTTTATTTTCGCTATTATCTTCGGTAATATTTTTGTATTTCGGATTAAAGCCCATAGATGCATTATTTGAAAGTGTTTCAGGCGTTACAACAACAGGAGCAAGTATTCTGTCCGACTTTTCAATATATCCGGAAACAATGCTTTTCTGGCGTTCTTTCAGTCAATGGCTCGGAGGTATGGGAATACTTGTACTTTTTATAGCAATTCTTCCACAATTCGCAATTGCAGGAAGACAAATGTTTTTTGCGGAATCCCCGGGAGCAAGTTCTACTGACAGCAAGCTCACCCCGCGGATAAGACAAACCGCCTTTGCTCTCTGGAGTATTTATTTTTCACTTACATTGCTAGAATTTATTATATTAACATCTATGGGAATGCCGGTTTTTGATGCCGTATGTCATTCTCTTTCCACACTGGCAGGCGGAGGCTTATCCACACATCCTCTGGGCATAATGATACACTCTCAGGCAAAATTTATATGGACCATAGCATTTTTTATGATTTTATCCGGAACAAACTTTGCACTTTTATATAAAGTAATTGTAAAACGGAAATTTTCGGCATTATTTAAAGATGAAGAATTCAAAACATATATTGCAATAATAATTTTATTTACATTATTTATTTCGGTAACACTTACAACTCACAATATATATAATTTAAAAGAATCCATAGAAGCAGCATTTTTTCAGGTAGTATCAATTATAACAACAACAGGATTTACCTCTGTTGATTATGCACAATGGAATTTGCGGGCGCAGCTTTTATTATTTATATTAATGTTCTCTGGTGCTTCAATAGGTTCTGCGGCAGGCGGCGTAAAAATATTAAGACTTATCTTTATTTTCAAATATCTCAGAAGACAAATTTCTAAAATTTATCATCCGAACGGAGTTTATCCCATAAAAATAAATAAAGTTATTATAAATGAAGATACCGTAAGACAAATGATATCATTTGTTATTTTCTATTATACAATCTTTGCCCTAACAGCAGTCATATTGACATTCATTGAACAAGACGCGGTAATAGGAGTTTCCACTGCCATAACAACATTAGGCAATGTGGGACCTGGGTTCGGCTCTATAGTAGGACCTGTCGGCAATTTTGGTTCAATCAGTGATTTATCAAAATTAATCAGCATTTTAAATATGCTTATCGGTCGTCTTGAAATCATTCCGTTTTTAGCTTTGCTTCATCCCGATTTCTGGACACTTCGGAAAAGAAACAGCTTGCATAAAATAAAAAATATATGATACAATTTTAACGTAATATTATTAGTTTTGAGAGTAGTATGTTTAGAAGAGCTTTAGTATTAGGTATAATTTTACCGCTGGTAGTTTTTATAGGAAAGCTGATTATTGTAGGTATCAGTAAAATAGAGTTCGGAGAATTCAAGCCTGTAGTTGCCATATTTTTATTGGACGTATCTGCCTCTAACAGGAATTTATTATATCAACAGCAGCAGACAGTATTAAAAATGGCAAAAAGATTAGATTCAGAGGATCATGCATTAATATATGCAGTAACAGAGGATGCTTATAATATTTATAACGGTAACCCGCATAAAACAATAGCAATGCGTAATGCAATGAATAAACGAAGTGAATTTGACAGCAAAGCATACGGTACCGCATATGGTCTTGCTTTGAAAAAAGCAATAGATGATGCTCTTATATATAAAGCTGACGGGTATGTTCCCGCAATTGTAATTCTTGGTGATTTGGAAAATGAAGGAGATATCACAAAACAAATTAACTGGAATACATTACCGAAAAATATTCAAAATACGTTAAAATATGTTCCGGATTTAAGTTTAACTTTTTTGTATGCTCATCCGCAAAAACTTGATGATGTAAGGCAGGCTTTAGTTCCTGTTATGAGTGAACAAAAATTAATTGTAGCTTCAGAGGAAAATGTTGAACAATCACTCAGAAAATTTGCACAGGCAATAGGAAGATAGAGGATAGAATGAAAGTTACCATAACATCTAAGAATAATGAGAAAGTATTTAATGAAGCCAGTGTAATTAATATAGGTACTGCTCCCGGATGTCATTTTAAACTGGATTTAGACTTTGATTTAATTATCTCTTTGCAAAAAACAGACGGCGGAAAGTGGCAGATAGTTAACAACTTTAAAAGCGACAGAGTATTATTTCGCGGTCAGCCTGTCGGTTCTGCCATGCCTATAGGTTCTTTATGTAAATTAATGATTGCCGACTCTGATGAATTTGTAAGTATTAAAATAACAGCAGCAGGAACAAATCCTAAAGTTGTTCCGGGTTCCTTAGAACTTGCTAACAGAAAAAATGCAGAAAGAATAAAAAAAGCCGAACACCAGAAAACAATAACAATGATTGGTGATGAAGAGCTTAATGAACAGGATATTGAAACTTTATACGGAAAAGGCTCTAATGCCCTCACAAAAATAAAAATTGAAAGAAAAAAAGCCGATATTGAAAGAAGAAGAGCTTTAATTACAAAAGAAATAGCCTATAAATCCAACTATTTAAGAGGCAAACTTTCCCAGAATGAAATAATACTGGGTGTTTTAAATGCTTTTATATTATTTGTTCCCTTAACAATGGCTTATATCTTAAAAGATATTATAAATTTCGGTCTAACCGGACAAATGCATACAAGAATACTGTTTCTTGTTTCTATATGTTTTATAATTATAACGCTGCTGCTGAAACAAGGTCAGTTTCTTATACTGCAAAATAAAGGAAAAACTAAACTTTCTCAATCCTCTTTGTTAATACAAAGATTATGTCTTTTATCCGCATTTGGTATTTTTGCATTAATTCTTGTTTTTGCTGTATCGGAGTTATTTATTCATATATATGCACTGCCGGTCTTAATACCGCAAATGTTAATTTTATGCAGCTTTCTATGTATCTTCCTCGGTATTTTTGCAGGATTTACAAAAAATATCATTTCAGAAACAGGAGAGGAGCTTGACGGATACGAAAGCAGAGAAGATTTTCAGGCTGTTGTAAAAGACTATCAGCAATGGATTACATTATTTGTTAATAATATTACCAGAAAGAAATTAAAGGATATTAATAATAAGATATTCAACCTGCAAATAAAGGCAGCATGGGAATATTTGCTGGGTATTATTACAGCTCCGTTCCTTGCATACGGTGTATCTCAAACATTGGCGGAATGTTTTCCGGAAGCAGCAGGATGGATAAGATTTTCGGCAGGATTTAAATTTTCTCCCATATTTTTAACTCTTGCAACTTTAATGATTATATTTGCTTTTCATTGTTTTGCAACTTCTTTTGCCATAACAAAAAGACTTTTTGCATCAAATGTTATAAAGCAGGACGGATTCAGCGACTATAATGTACACGGTGTTACTCTTCACGGGGTTGAAAGCAGCAAAAACCTAAAAAAAGAAGCTAAGAAATTCTTTCTTATTGCAGTAACAGTTGTATTTATAGAAATTACAATGAACGTTTCTTACTTTGTCGGAGTTATGGGCGGTGATGTAACCGGTATGGTATTGAGCTTTATTGCCGCTATGCTTCCGACTGCAATTTTGATTATGGAAACAACAATGCTGGGTATTACTAAATTTGAAATTATCATAAGAGAAGAATTACTGGAAAAAGTAGATAAAGAATATTAATTTGAAGGAATTCAATAATGTATAGATGTACAGAATGCAACAAAGAATATACACAATGTCCGGATTTTTGCGAATGCGGAAATGACACATTTGAAGAAATTATTGAAGAAGAAGAATTTGATGAACCGGAAGTTGAAGTAAGACGTACAAGCCCTTCAAGGAAAAAACGATTAACCCGTGAAGAATTAGAGGCGCTTGAAGAAGAAGCAGAAGAAAAAGCCGATAAACAAAAGGCTTTAATTACAATAGGAATTTCTGTTTTACTTTGTATTGTAATCTTGTTTTTACCTCCATATCGAGAGAAGAAAATAGCAAAAGTTCAAAAAAAGGCAAAAATAGAAAATATAAAACTGCCAAATGTAAAATCATATTGGGATAATACTCTGCCGTCTAATTTCAGATCACAGGATCCAAACTTTAATTTACCTATTTTAAACAAAAGTTTCGGAACGATTTCTCCTGTTTTAAGAGAATATCTTGTTAAAATAGGAGGAGAATTTACAAGTGCATGGGATTCATCCGGTATAAAAGGCAGAGGTGAATGCAGAATAGTATTTACCATTGATAAAGAAGGCGTTTTAAATGTAAAAAAGATTCTTGTTAAATCAAACAATGAAGCATTAGATGATTCTGTTCTTATATTGCTGACTAAAATAACAAGCTTTGATGTTCCGCCGGATGACTATAAAGGTGAAAAAATTATTTTGGCATTTAATGTTGATTCGGCAAGAGGAAGCAAAGTTTATTATCCTATGAGATAAGTTTGGAAACTAAACCTAAAAATTCCGGAAAAGAAATATTAACCCATTGAAATTCATTAATTTTAATGGGTTTCTTGCATATCAGCCCTGCGATATAAGCACTCATTGCAATACGATGATCATGATAGCATTCAATTTCGCAATTGCCTTGAAGTTCAGACTTACCGTTTATTATAAATCCATCCGGAGTTTCTTGTATATCAGCGCCGAGTTTTGAAAGTTCCGTTTGAACTGCTGTTATTCTGTCCGCTTCTTTATTTCTTAAATCCTGAGCATTTTTTATTATTGTAGTACCTTCTGCCTGCGAAGCAGCAACCGCTATAACCGGAATTTCATCTATTAATCTCGGGATAATACTTCCTTCAATAACTACTGCTTTCAGTTTCGAATATTTCACTCTTATATCGGCAACTTTTTCGTTAGAAACAAGTCTTTCATTAATTATTTCTATATTACCGCCCATAGACTTAAATACATCAATAATTCCAGAGCGCGTTTCATTAATACCGACATTTTTTATCATTATATCGGAATCAGGAACAATAAGCGCCGCTGCCATAAAAAACGCTGCAGATGAAATATCTCCGCATACAGTAATAATATCAACGGGATATAATTGTGATTTTTTTATGGTTATTGTATTACCGTCTGTTTTAATATCAGCCCCCATATATTCAAACATTAATTCAGTATGATTGCGTGATTTATAAGGTTCTGAAAATATTGTTTCGCCATCGGCATACAAACCTGCAAGAAGCAAACACGATTTTACCTGGGCAGATGCCAGCGGAGAATTGTAATTTATTCCTTTTAACGGTGAGCCTATAATTTCTAAAGGCAATTTATAATCATTATGTTTAATTTTTGCACCCATAAGCTCAAGAGGAGCAATTACTCTTTTCATCGGTCTTTTAGAAAGACTCATATCACCTTTTAATATACTGTTAAAACTCTGACCCGCAAGAATTCCGGCCATAAGCCTTGTTGTGGTGCCTGAATTTCCGCAGTCAAGAATTTCAGATGGAGCTTTTAATGCTACTGAAGAATCAATAATTAATTCTTTATCATTGCAAAAATCAATATTACAGCCTAACTGTTTAATAATATTTAAAGTAGAGATACAATCTGCACCCTTTGAAAAATTTGATACTTTAACTTTTCCTTTTGTAAGTGCAGAAAACATAAATGCCCTGTGGGTTATGGATTTATCGGCAGGAATTTCAATTGTACCTTTAAGCGGTTTTGATTTTTCTACAGTAATATTCATAATCTTATTAGACTATAAACCGATTTTAATTGTCAAATTTTTCAGGGTGGTTTGAATTTGATAAAACAATTTCGCGGTATTCGTTTTTATCGATATCAATACCCATATTTTTTATATCAATTTTAAATTTTTTCTTTTTTATATGTTTTAATTTTTCATTATATTGCTGCAAATTTGTTTCCCTTTTCTGTATTTATCAATACTTTCATAAGTAAGGTTATTATCTTTCATATAAGCTTTAAGTGCTTCCAGATATGCTTTAGCCGTATCCAGTACAGTAAAGCAGGGGGTTGAATACATTTCTGCTATTGTTCTTATTAAAAAACCTCTGTCTTCACTGCCGTATCTTACCGAATTATTATTGGTTGTCGGAGTATTTATTATAAAACAAAGTTCTTTATTTTTCATATTTCTCTGCATTTTTTTGATATCAAATTTTTCTATTTCTTTTGATTCAATATTGTGCAATTTTAAATATTTATGCGTACCCGTTGTTGCAACAAGTCTGTAGCCTAAATCAACAAGAGTCTGTGCAATCTCAACCGAATCTTTTTTATAATGGTCATTAATTGATATTAATACATTGCCTCTTTCTGTTGATAACTTATAACCTGCCGCCAGAAATCCTTTTATCAAAGCTCTTTCATAAGAGGTATCAATGCCGAGCACCTCGCCCGTTGATTTCATCTCAGGCGCCAAAGCCGGATCTATTCTGTTCAGTTTTTGAAAAGAGAATATCGGAATTTTTGCACATACAAGCTCTGTTGTTTCAACAAGTCCGGGTTTATAGCCCTGTTCAATTATGGATTTACCGAATATTGCATCTATTGCTATTTTAACCATGGGAACACCCGTAACTTTGCTTAAAATAGGCACAGTTCTCGAGGCTCTCGGATTAACTTCAATAATATATGCAACATCATCTTTTAATATAAATTGAATATTCATCAATCCTTTAACTTTTAACGCTCTTGCTATTTTTTCAGTATAAATTACCAGATTATCAATAATATGCCGGGGAATAGTTCTTGTCGGATAAAGAGCAATTGAATCACCCGAATGTACACCTGCTCTTTCAACGTGTTCGGTTATTGCAGGGATTAAAACATTTTCTCCGTCGGAAATTGCATCAAGCTCAAGCTCTGTTCCTTCTATATACTGGTCAATCAAAATAGGATGTTCATCCGAAAATTTTAAAGCTCCGTCAATATAAGAAATGAGTTCGTCTTTATTATAGACAACCTGCATACCGCGTCCGCCTATAACATACGAAGGACGTACCAGCAGAGGATAACCCAGTGTTTTAGCCACCTCAAGCGCCTCTGATTGTTTTCTTACAGCAAAACCCTTCGGCTGCGGTATGTTCAACTCTCTTAAAAGCTGTTCAAAAAGTTTTCGGTCTTCTGCCGTATTTATCGATTCAAGAGAAGTTCCTAATATTTTAATGCCTCTTTTATGAAGCTTCGGCGCAAGATTTATTGCCGTCTGACCTCCGAATTGGACAAGAACGCCTTCCGGATTTTCTTTTTCGATAATATTCATAATATTTTCGATATGCATAGGTTCAAAGAACAATTTATCCGCAACGTCAAAATCGGTTGAAAGTGTTTCAGGGTTTGAGTTAACAATTAATGATTTATAATTATTATTTCTTACCTCCCAGGCTGCATGAACGGAACAATAATCAAATTCTATACCCTGACCTATCCTGATAGGTCCAGAACCCAATATTAAAATTTTTTTATCATTATTATCGGAATCACTTTCATCAATTTCATTGTATGTTGAATAATAATACGGAGTATATGCCTTAAATTCCGCAGCACAGGTATCAACTATTTTAAAAGATGCGCTTATTGAATTTTCACGCCGCAGTTTTTCTATATCACATAAAGAAATTTGGGTATATCTTGCTATTTCTTCATCTAAAAATCCTTTTTCTTTAGCTTCAAGATATAAATCGATTGTTAACTGTTCATTTTTAAGTTTATTTTCAAAATCTACAAGACTTTTAATTTTATATATAAACCATTTATCAATTTTTGTTATTTTATTTATTTCATCAACACTTATACCTCTGTTAACAGCTTCAGCCACTCTGAATATTCTTCTGTCATCCTGGACATGAAGAAGTGCTTTCAGTTCATCTTCGCTGCATTCCATATGACGGCCTCTTAAGAGTCCGGTATATTTTGATTCTATTGAAGCAACAGCTTTTTTGAAGGAACTTTCAAAAGTTCTTCCTATTGCCATTACTTCGCCCGTAGCTTTCATTTTAGTACCAAGAATTCTGTCGCCGTGTTTAAATTTATCAAACGGCCATTTTGGTATTTTGGTAACAACGTAATCTAGAGCAGGTTCAAATGCCGCAACGGTTTTCTTTGTTATGGAGTTTGGAATTTCATGCAGATTATAACCTATTGCAATTTTTGTTGTTATTTTTGCAATGGGATATCCTGTTGCTTTTGAAGCCAGTGCGGATGAGCGGCTGACACGCGGATTTACTTCTATTACATAATACTGGTTGCTGACCGTATCAAGTGCAAACTGAACATTGCAGCCGCCTTCTATTTTTAAAGCTCTTATAATCTTAAGCGCCGCACTTCTTAACATCTGGCATTCTTTGTTTGTAAGAGTCTGTGTAGGCGCTACAACAAAGCTGTCGCCGGTGTGTATTCCGATAGGATCAATATTTTCCATATTACAAATAGCAATTGCCGTATTATTTGCATCACGTATTACTTCGTACTCTATTTCTTTATAGCCGGCAATACTTTTCTCAACAAGCACCTGAGATATAGGGCTTAACGACAGCCCTGTATATACTATTTCTTCATATTCGCTGTAGTTATTGGCAATACCTCCTCCGGTACCGCCGAGGGTATAAGCAGGTCTTACTATAATAGGAAAACCTATCTTCTGTGCAAATTTCTTAGCTTCATCAAAACTTGATACTATATCGCTTTCCGGAATAGGTTCATCTATTTCAAGCATTAAATTTTTAAATAATTCTCTGTCTTCCGCTTTTTTTATGGATTCTATTTTTGTGCCTAGAAGTTCAATATTATACTTTTCAAGAGTCCCGCTCTCATAAAGCTGTACGGCAAGATTAAGCCCTGTTTGACCTCCGAGTGTTGCTATAACTCCATTCGGGCGTTCTTTTTCAATTATATATATTAAAGATTTAAGTGTTAAAGGTTCGATATAAACTTTATCCGCGATATTTTCATCCGTCATTATGGTTGCCGGATTTGAATTTACAAGAACAACCTCTATATTTTCTTCTTTAAGTGCTCTGCATGCCTGAACTCCGGCATAATCAAATTCTGCTGCCTGCCCTATCACAATAGGACCGGAGCCTATTACTAAAACTTTCTTTATATCTGTATTTATCGGCATAATTTATATCTCTTTCTATATAATTGCTGCTTTTTCAAGTTCAGCTTCTTTTATCCAGTTTATAATAATCCTGTTCGCGTCATAAGGTCCAGCCGTTAATTCAGGATGAAATTGAACAGTCTTTATTTTATACTTATCACATGATATTCCTTCTATTGTGTTGTCATTCAAATTAAAATATGTTGTTTCAACAAATGAAGGAAGAGAAGATGTTTCAACCGAATAACTGTGATTTTGGGAAGTAATAAATATCTCATTTGTCTTTAAATCAATAACGGGATGATTTCCCCCTCTGTGCCCGTATTTAAGTTTAAATGTTTTTCCGCCCAGAGCCAATGATAATATTTGATGACCCAGACAAATCCCGAATATTCTTATTCTGCCCAGCAGATTTTTTGCCGTTTCAATTGCCTGATGTGCATCTTCAGGATTACCCGGTCCGTTTGATATTAATACAGCATCAAAATCATTATTCAGAATTTCATCAGCCTTAACATCAGCAGGATATACTGTTATATCACAATTGAGTGCTTTAAAATTATCAAGAATGCTTTTTTTAATACCCATATCAATAACGGCAAGTTTAATACCGCTGCCCGAATATTTTTCTACTCTGTATGTTGTTACATCAAGCGTAATATTGGGGCTTATTTTATATTCTTTAACTTTTGCCTTTATTTCAGGAGTAATATCACCCGTTGTAACAGCACAATTCATTGCCCCGCAGTTTCTTATTATCTGGGTAAGATATCTTGTATCAATACCTTTTAATCCTATTATATTATTTTGTTTTAAATAATCCGAAAGCGATATATAGCTTTTGTAATGTGATTCATGCTCACACATATTTTTTACTATAAATCCTTTTGCGTGTATTTTTCCGCTTTCAAAATCATCTTTATTTATTCCGTAATTTCCTATTTCGGGATAAGTCATAACTATTGTCTGACCTGCATAAGAAGGATCGGTTAAAATTTCCTGATAGCCGACCATTGATGTATTAAATACAATTTCACCGTATGATGTACCTTCAGCGCCTATTGATTCACCTTCAAAAATCATTCCGTTTTCAAGAATCAATTTACCTTTAGATTTTGCATATGACTTATTCTGGGTTAATATGGCATTTTCTATTTCTTCATAAATCATCTCTATTGCTTTAATTTTATCTTCGGCACTTGTAACGGCTCTTCCTATTACAAGATAGTCCGCACCTTCTTTTATTGCAATACTTGGAGTTGCAAGACGTTTTTGATCGTTTTTATTTGACCATTCAGGACGTATCCCGGGGCAGAGTACTTTAAAATTTTTACCGCAGACCTGTTTAATTTTCTTTGCTTCCCAAACGCTTGCAACAACACCGTCCAAACCTGCATTTTTTGCGCTTATTGCAAGATGTATTGCATAATCATCCGGCTTATACGGGATTTTAAGTTCATTTCTTAAACAATTTTCACTTATACTTGTAAGAACTGTCACTCCTAAAATAACCGGATTTTCAAAGCCGAGTTCGGCAGCAGTTTTTCTTGCGGCGGCTTGAGCCGTTCTCATCATTTCTTCTCCGCCAGTCGTATGGATGTTAAAAAATGATGCTCCGTTTCTTATTACATTTTCAGCTGCTTTTGCCACCGTGTTAGGTATATCGTGAAGTTTCACATCAAAAAAGAATTTTATATTCTGTTCCTGCATAAATTTAAACACTTCAAGCCCGCAGCCTGTATAAAGCTGTAAACCTACCTTAAAAACACCCACATAATCTTTGAGCTCGGTTATAAGTGATTTTGCCTGTTCAAGTGTATCGACATCAAGTGCAAGTACTATTTTTTCTTTTATTTCGGGTCTTATTTGCATTTTTCTATCCTATATTATATATTTTACCTTTTATTATTGTATGTTTTACTTTCCCTTTTAATTTCTTTTTATCAAAAGGAGAAATTCTGCATTTTGATTTAAATTTTGAAGCATCCATAATCCATTCTTCATTAACATCAATAACCGTTAAATTAGCTTCTCTGCCGGTTTTAATACTTCCCTGATTTTTAATATTTAAAATGCAGGCAGGATTATACGTAAATTTTCTTATTGTATCAATTAATGAAAGTTTTTTTGTATGAACAAGATTAGTCAATGCAAGAGCCATTGCGGTTTCAAATCCTGCAATACCCATAGGTGCATTTTGAATGGGAAGCTGTTTTTCATGAACAGTATGAGGCGCATGGTCAGTTGCAATAACGTCTATAGTTCCGTCTTGCAGTCCTTGTATAACAGCATTTAAATCTTCTTTTGTTCTTAAAGGAGGATTTACTTTATACCTTGCATCATAATCAATAATATCATCTTCCGTAAGACTAAAATAATGAGGAGCGGTTTCCGCCGTAACATTTAATCCTTCTTTTTTGGCTTCTCTTATAAGTTCAACCGAACGTTTTGAAGATATATGGGCAAAGTGGTATCTGCCGTTTATACTTCTTACAATCTCAAGTTCCCTTGCAACAGCCAAAGACTCGGTAATATCAGGAATACCTTTCAGTCCGAGCCTTGTGCTTTTAATTCCCTCATTAATTACTCCTTCATGAGCTAATGATGAATCTTCGCTGTGCGAAATTATAATAGAATTATGGGAATTTATATACTTTAGAGCTTCTCTTAAAAGGTGCATATTTTCAACCGGTTTTCCGTCATCAGAAAAGGCAATTGCGCCTCCGTCAAGGAGTTCTGATACATTAACAATTTTTTCCCCCGAAAGACCTTTTGTTAAAGCGCAGACAGGATAAAAACCGATTTCGCTTACTTCTTTTGCCTTGCTTATTATGTAATTCAAAGTCGCTGCATTATCAACAGCGGGATTTGTGTTTGCCATAGGGCATACAGCCGTATATCCTCCGTTAATGGCAGATAATATTCCTGTTTTTATTGTTTCCTTTGAATTGTATCCGGGTTCTCTTAAATGGCAATGTATATCAATAAGCCCGGGAGTTATTATTTTTCCCGTTAAATCAATTACTTCTTCATCAGCAAAAGGATTAATACTGTCTGATATTTCTTTTATTAAACCGTTTTCAATTCTAATATCCGATTTACCTTGGAAATTACTTTCGGGATTTATTATTTCGGCATTTTTAAGAAGCATATTTACCTCCTAATAACATGTTTAAGACTGCCATTCTGACATATACTCCGTTCTGCGCCTGTTCTAATATTGTTTTTCCTACAATGTTATCTAAAAGCTCTGATGATACTTCAATATTTCTGTTAGCAGGGCCTGGGTGCATTAATATTACATTATCATCTGCATATTGTTTTAACAGTGCTGTATCTATTTCATAAAGTCTTTTATACTCTGACGAATCCGGATAACCCTCTTTTTCGTGGCGTTCATTCTGGACTCTTAAAACCATAACAACATTTGCGCCTTCTACTGCCTCTTTTACATCTTTATGATAGTTAACTTTAAATTCTTCCAAATTCTCGAATTGAAGATAACTCGGGGCACAAAGATGAATATCCGCACCGAATTTTGATAAAAGAGCTATGTTTGATTTTGCAACGCGGCTGTGAGACACATCACCTATTATTGTTATTTTTTTATTTTCGATGCTTCCCATTTTTTCAAGCATAGTATAAAAATCAAGCAGAGCCTGAGAGGGATGTGCGTGTGTGCCGTCTCCGCCGTTTACAAATTTTATAGGATATTTTACAAGCCGCATTACGTTATTTATTATACCTGACAGAGAATGCCTTATAACAACGGCATTTACTCCGAGAAAATATAGGTTTTCAATTGTATCTTTCAAGCTTTCGCCTTTTGAAAGCGATGAATGAGCCGCATCAAAATTTATTACATTCATAAATAGTTTTTTAGCGGCTATTTCAAAACTGCATCTCGTTCTTGTTGAATTCTCATAGAACATAAGAGCAAGAGTCCTGCCTGTAACATCGCTTGTTTTAGCACCTTCTTTAAATTTTTTTGCAAGATTTATAATATTTAAAATATCTTCTTTTGAAATATTTTCAATATCGATTAAATGTTCCATTATACTTTTGCCTTTTCTTCCCTGCTTCCGGGTTTTACAAGCGGTATTCCTTCTTTGCACAAAGGGCAGTTATCCGGCTCATATACAACAGGGTCTATTTTAAGCAGAGATTTAATATTATACCCTGTTTTACCCTGTGTTCTGTCAACTATGCAGCCAACAGCGACAACTTCGGGTTCAAATTCTTTAATTGCCTCCATAGTTTCTTTTATCGTTCTTGCTGTTGTAATAACATCTTCTATTATTACGACTTTTTCACCTTTTTTAAGCGAATACCCGCGTCTTAATTGCATAATTCCGTCTTTTCTTTCAACAAACAGATTACGTTTTTTTGCATTTTTAGCGGTTTCATACCCGATTATTACAGCCCCTATTGCAGGTGCAACAATTGTATCAAATTCAATATCCTGCAATTGTTCTGCCAGTTTTTTACCGAGTTTCTCTGTTATTTCCGGATACTGGTATAATTTCGCACATTGAAAATATATATTTGAATGCAGTCCCGAAGTAAGACAGAAATGCCCATGCAAAACTCCCTGCGCCTGTTCGAGTAAATTTAAAACTTCATTTGTCATTTTATTATGCCCTCAATTCTTTTTTTAATTCGGTTAAATCATTAAATCCGTTTTTAACTATGTATTCTTCAAGTTCAAATACAAGATTTTGCGAGATATCGGGATGGGTAAAATTAGCTGTTCCTATTTGAACGGCTTCAGCGCCGGCCGCAAAAAATTCAAGTATATCTTCAAGTATTTCTATTCCGCCTATTCCTACTATTGGAATATTTAAGACTTTTGACAATCTGCTTACTGCATTTATTGCAACAGGTTTTATTCCGGCACCTGAGTATCCTCCCTGCACAATCGTTTTATAAAATTTACCGTTCACAATATTTAATTTTATTGATGTTCCCTTAAGCGTATTTATTGCACTTACGGCATCAGCGCCGGCTTTTTCGGCGGCAATGCCTATACTTTCTATAGATGTAACATTTGGAGTTAGTTTTACCATTAAAAAACCTTTATATTCATTTCTTACCGCCGAAACAAGCTCATATAAAGATTTATCATCGGTTCCGAATTCAAGGCAGCCTGTTTTTACATTCGGACATGATACGTTAAGTTCTATTGCCTTAATGTTATTGCTGCTGCATATCTTAGCTAGATTTGTATACTCTTCAACGGTTGAACCCGCAATATTAACTATAAATTCTATGTTATTTGCATTTAAAACCGGAACTTTATCCGATAAAAATTTTTCAATTCCGACATTTTCAAGCCCTATGGAATTTATCATGCCTGCTTTTGTTTCGACTATCCTGATATGTTTATTTCCTTCGCGCGGCAATAAAGAAATTGCTTTTGTAACTATTGCGCCAAGATTTTCAACATCTATAAAATCATTATATTCATTGGCATAACCAAAAGTTCCTGATGCCGTCATTACAGGATTTTTCAGTATAAATCCGTTTAAATCGGTTTTTAGAATGCCGTTTATTACTGCCATACAACCTCGCTTCCCGAAAATACGGGACCGTCTTTACAAACAGCGGCATTTACTATATTTCCGTCTTTTCTTACACTTATAACACAGCCTCTGCAAACACCTATAGAACATGCCATAACCTTTTCAACGGCAATTTGTGTTTCAATATTATATTTTTCTCCGATTCGGGATAATGTTTTTAAAACAATCTCAGGACCGCAGACATATATAATTTCCGGCTTATAATCTTTTATTATATTTTCAATATCTGTTATAACGCTTCCTTTTCTTCCGTATGAACCGTCGTCAGTATATGCAATATCAGCTTTTATACACGAAGGTATTTCATTTTTATTTAAGAATCCCGCAATAAATAAATTCTCAATATTCTTTTCATTAAGTTTTGATTTTAAAAATGAAATCGGAGCCGCGCCTATACCTGCGCCTATTAAAAGTGATTTTTTATTTTCAATATTGAACCCGTTTCCGAACACTCCTGTTATATCTATTAAGTCGTCTTTTTTTAAAGATTTAATATATTTTGTACCTTTTCCTCTTTCTTTAAACAGAATACCGATTTTTCCGCTATTATGTGAAAATACGCTGAAAGGACGTCTGAATGTGAGATTTTCGCAGTATATTGATATAAATTGTCCTGCTTTTATTTCCTGAGATATTTCACCTTCAATTTCTATCAAATATGAATTTGCCGATACTTTTTCGATTCGCGCAACTTTTGCTTTATGAATCTTTTTGGATTTTTCTTTAATCATTACTCTTCCATACCAATAAGTTTTTATTAAAAAAAAGAGAAAAACAAAGATGTTTTTCTCTTTTAAAAAATATATTCACTTTTTATCAAATAATCACTCATGACTTTAACCTTATTTCTAAGTATTATCCGACCAACCAAAACCAAAGTCAATGAAAAAGGAAACATTATTTACAATATTTGAAAAAATAATCCGGTGCCGCAGCCTGCCGCCGACTGTCTTAAATTTATTTAGAGGGAAATTAACCTGTTACTTGTAAAATATCTTTGAGGAATATAAAATAATGTCGTATAGTTAGTTTTTGAGGATATGTTTAATTATGACCTATTGCGATGAACAAAAAAAATCACCGTTTGCAAGCAAAGAAGCAAAAGATATTATTAAAGAAGCATTAAAAGTTTTAGGTAAAAAACATCTGGCTTTTATTGCACATGCAAACAGTTTTCCTGCAGAAAGCGGCAAAAATACGGGGTTTGGAACAATTAATTCCAATGCCGCAAAAAAATTAATAGATTTTCTATCCGGAGTATTTACCGATATTCAGCTTGGACCTGCCGGAAAAACAAAATCCATTGATGCTTCACCCTATACAGGTACTATTTTCTCAAATAATCCTTTGTTCATTGACTTAGAGCAGCTTACAACAAATGAGTGGTATAATATCCTTTCAACAGAAACATACAACAGAATAACAGAAAACAATCCCAATAAAAATATAAATAAAACAGCTTATTCATATATTTTTAAAGAACAGGAAAATGCATTAAAAGAAGCATACGAAAACTTCAAAAAAACTGATTGCAGCGAACTTAAAGAAAAATTTGAAAATTACAAAAGAGAAAACAATTTCTGGCTTGAAAAAGATTCTTTATATGAAGCATTGACCGTTGAACACAATAACGATTACTGGCCGATGTGGAAGTCAGAAACGGATAAATCACTGTTTAATCCTCAAAATGAAGAAGAAAAAGCACAATATACACAAAGAATTAACGAAATTAAAGAAAAATATGCGGATGTTACAGATTTTTATTCTTTCTGCCAGTTTGTAATATCAATGCAGAATGAAAAATCAAGAGAATACGCGCAGTCTAAAGGAATAAAGATGATAGCGGACAGACAGGTTGCATTTTCTGACCGCGATAACTGGGCATATCAGTCATATTTCTTAAAAGGCTGGTGCTTGGGATGTCCGCCTGATTATTTTTCGGAAGATGGTCAGATGTGGGGTTTCCCCGTTATGGATCCTGAAAAATTGTTCAATCCCGACGGTTCTTTAGGTGAAGGCGGAATATTAATGAAAGAACTTTACAAAAAAATGTTCCGTGAAAACCCGGGAGGAGTAAGAATTGACCATATGGTCGGATTGATTGACCCTTGGGTTTATGTATCAGGACGTAAACCAAAAATAGAAGAAGGTGCCGGAAGATTATATTCTTCTCCGGAACATCCGGTTTTATCAAGATATGCAATTGCAACTATGGAAGATTTAAATCCTGAAGTTGAAGCTGATAAAGAAGAGCGCATATTAAAATTAACGGAAGAACAAATAAGAAAATACGGCGCTCTTGTTGAAAAAATTGTTATAGGGGCAGCCGAAGAAACAGGTCTGGATAAAGACTCCATTGTCTGCGAAGATTTGGGAACTTTAACTTATCCGGTTGTAAGCGTTATGAAAGAATACAATCTTCAGGGAATGAAATTAATCCAGTTTGTAGTACCCGAAAAACCGGAACATCCTTACAGATGTAAAAACATAACCCCGAGAAGCTGGGCAATGGTCGGAACTCACGATAATGAGCCTATAGCTATGTGGGCAGACGCTACTGTTAATACTGAAGCCGGTTATTTAAACGGTAAAAATCTGGCGGAAGATTTATGGCCCGATGCTTCTAATGAACAAAGAGAAGAAATTGCCGTTAAAATTTCCAAAGATGCTCATTTCTTAACACAGACAAAACTTGTTGAACTTTTTGCCTGTAAAGCAGAAAATATTCAAATATTCTTTACGGATTTCTTAGGACTTTATGATGTATATAACCGTCCGGGAACTTCGGGTGATAAAAACTGGTCATTAAGAATTCCTGATAATTATGAAGAAGTATATTCCAATAACTTAAATGAAGGAAAAGCTTTAAATCTTCCTTTAATTCTAAAACTCGCAATTGAAGCAAGAGGACATAAATTTATTTCGGATAACTGGGAAATAATACAAAAACTTGAAAGTATAATGTAGGGAAATTATGCACGAGCTAAAAGTGGAAAGTTCATTTTCAGCAGCACATCACCTTCTGAATTATGACGGAGAATGTGAAAATCAACATGGACATAACTGGAAGGTTGAAGTATATGCAAGAGGAAATAAACTTGATAAATCTAATCTTTTAATAGATTTTAAAATTCTGAAAAAAGAACTTAATGAAATACTTAAAATACTTGACCATAAAGATATTAATACACTTGATGAATTTCACAATATAAGCCCGAGCAGCGAAATTATTTCAAAGTTTATTTATAAGAAGCTAAAAGAAAAAATAAACTGTATAACAAAAGTATCGGTCTGGGAAACAGAGCGCGCCTGCGCAAGCTATTTTGAGGAGTAATAAATGCATATTATTCAGGCAATAATTATGGGAATAGTACAGGGCTTAAGCGAGTTTCTTCCTATTTCAAGCTCTGCACATCTTGTCATAACTTCAAATATTTATAAAGTTATAAAAGATATTCCGCTGCATGTGGAATCTTCGCAGGAAATATTTCTTGACATAATGCTTCATCTGGGGACTCTTATTGCAGTATTTATTTATTTCAGGAAAGATTTGACGGATATAATAAAATCGTTTATTAATGCGGTAAAAACAAAAAAATTTTCCGATACCAATGCAAAAATGGCATTATATATTTTAACAGGTACGGTTATAACGGTTATTATTGCATTCCCTTTGCATACAATAGCGGAAGATTTAGTATTTTCTCCGGCTATAGTCGGGATTTTACTTATATTAACAGGTATTTTGCTTTTTATAAGCGAGGGTTATTCAAAAAAATTACTTGAAAAATCCGATAAAATAGATTTTCGCACATCAATATTAATGGCAATAGCACAGGGTATTGCGGCACTTCCGGGATTATCGCGCTCAGGGCTTACAATCTCGGCAGGGCTTTTCGGAAAAAAAGACAGAGTAACCGCTGCAAGATATTCGTTTTTGCTAAGTATTCCTATCATTCTGGGAGCTTCCATGGTTTATCCGTTAATAAAAATTGATATGACGGAATTTATAAACTTTAACTGGAGTGCAATTATATCGGGGACTATAGTTTCAGCTGTTTCCGGATATTTATGTATCAAGTATTTTATTAAATTTGTAGGCAAATATTCTCTTGCAATTTTCGGATATTATTGCATAATAGTAGGTATATTTACTTTTGTGTTTTTTAATTTCTTTGCAAACGGAGTCTGACTAAATGAATTTAACTGTTAATTATATTCAGGGAAAAACAGACGGCTTTAAGCCGGAAATAGGAATCATACTGGGTTCGGGACTGGGTGATTTTGCAGATGATTTTAAATCCGTTATTATTCCTTACAGTGAAATTCCGGGCTTTGAAAATTCGCAGGTTCAAGGACATAAAGGACAGCTTGTTTTTGCTAAAATACATGGCAAAAATGTTGTAATGATGCAGGGACGTTACCATTTCTATGAAGGCTATTCTATGCAGACAGTAACATATCCCGTAAAAATTATGAAAAAACTCGGGATAAAAACTCTGATAATAACAAATGCCGCAGGTGCCGTTAATGAAAACTTCACTCCCGGAGATTTAATGTTTATTACAGACCATATTAATTTTATGGGAACTAATCCTTTAATAGGCAAAAATGATGATACATTAGGAACACGCTTTCCGGATATGAGCGAAATTTATTCTAAAGATTTAATAAAAAAAGCTTCTCAAATTGCGGATAAATTACAAATTCATTATAAAAAAGGAGTTTATGCAGCAACAACAGGACCGAGTTATGAAACTCCCGCCGAAATAAAAATGTTCAGGCTTCTCGGCGCAAGCGCAGTCGGTATGTCCACAGCACCTGAAGCTATAGTTGCAAATTACTGCGGTTTAAAAGTTCTTGGAATAAGCTGCCTTACAAACTACGCTGCGGGGGTAACGGAAAATGCATTAAATCATCAGGAAGTAATAGATACCGCCAATAAAGTAAAAGAAAACTTTAAAACTTTATTATCAGAAATTATAAAACAAATGTAGCTTATTTCATTAAATACTTATGGTAACTCTTGAGCCTTCTTTATGATAATTCCCGCCGCCGCATATTGTTTCTATTACTTTTAATAAAAATTCTCTCGGCGCCTCCATCTGGTTTATATAAAATTCCTGATTACCCAAATGCCTTATTTTTATTATTGCTTTTGCCGTTTTATCAGCAGGAACATATAATGATGAAACCTCCATATCTAAAAGTTTTTGTTCTGTTTCATCATTAAAACCATGCACAAGCTCGGGAACGGTTCCTTTAATTGCTATTATCCTGCCTGTAAACAAAGGAGAATCTTTTTCTCTGTGCAATGCTTTTGGTTTATCCTTCATATTTGAAGCAAAACTTATTGTATGCCATAGTATATTCATTATCGCTATATGTCTTTGTTTATCATATTCATAATAAATATTTTCAGTAGGAATACCTCTTACCGCAAAGGACTGCTTCAAATATTCTGCCGTTAGTGCCATATTTTCAACCATTTTATCAAACAAAACGGCAGTATTTGCATTTGACTGCTGATACTCAAGAAACTGTTTATACATATGACTGGATACAAGACTCATTCTCTCTTGTATTACAGAAGATTTTCTTACCGTTGTTTCTATATCGTCAAAATTACCGCTCAAAAATATCCTTCGCTTTCTGCTTATATTCTATTAGAAAATAAACCTTTATAAAACTATTTTAATCATTTTTATTACAAAAACGAATACTTAATTTACATTATTTATTCAGCATATTTTAATAATCGGAATTTTCGTGTAAAATATAATCCGGTGTCGTATTAAAGCAAATTTCGATATTAAAAGCATTATAAATATTTTTGAGTATGAAAATAGTAATAGTAGGATACGGAGAAATGTTTCAGGCACTTATATCGGGTGTTCTGAAAACAAATCATGAAATTATAGGAGTATTCCGGCAGGAAAATATTAAATATCCCGCATTAAAACGGTTTCTTCACGACTTTATATGTCCTTCGCCTGATTTTAATTTCGTAAGAGCGCTAAAATTAAAAGATATAAATGCACCGGGAGTTAACTCTCCAAAATTTTTAAATGAAATTTCAAGATTAAAAGCAGACTTGATTATAGTAGGATCCTGGAGCGAAAAATTTTCCATTCAAACAATAAATGCCCCTAAGATTGCTTGTATTAATGCTCATCCCTCGCTTTTACCGGAATTCAGAGGTCCAAACCCATACATACATGTCATTTTGCAAGATAGAAAAGAAAGCGGTATAACCTTTCATTTAATGGATGTAAATTATGATACAGGCGCTGTTTTACTTCAAAAACACGTTGTTGTAACTAACACCGATACCGGCGGAAGCTTAAAACTTAGATGCTGCGACGCTGCAAAAAAAGGAATTATTGAGCTGTTAAATGATTTTCAAAATAAAATTAATAATCCCGTAAGCCAGAATGAACAAGCCGCAACTTATCAGCCGCAAATTTCTTTATCAGAATCCATTCTTGATTTTACAAAAGAAACAGCTGTTGAAATTGACAGGCGTATAAGAGCGTTAACCCCCTGGATGAAATGTTATATTCCGTATAAAAACGAATTCTTTACATTTAAAGATTACAAAATCTTCGGAAAACCTTCGGATAAACCTGCCGCAACCATTGTTAAAAAAACAAGAAACTCCGTATTTATTGTTTGCAGAGACGGAAGAGTTATCCATTTTAAAGGATTATCAATAAAACGCCCGCTATCAAAATTTTATACGGAATTCTACATTGAATATTTTATGAAAATAAATTCTCAAGCAATCTAAATTTTTAGTATATAATAAAAAATACGGACAGCGCCAAATTATAAACAGGAAATACAAAATGTTAGACTTAAATTCAACTTATGAAGTTATCACCTTTTCAATAGGCGATACTAAAGCAGGCTCTAAAATGGGCAAACTTCAGGTAAGAAATATTGAAGATTCAACAATATTAAATTGTATCTTATGGGAAGAAACCTTAAACAGGCTTGATGCAAAACTTTTCAGAACAAACAATATAATAAAAATTCTGAATGGAACATACAACGAAAAATACAATAACTGTTTAATTTCCGATATATCACTTGTAAAAGAAGCAAAACTCGGCCTTGATGAACAGCAAAGAGACAAAGTTTTTAACGATATTTTAAATTATATTAATGAAATAAAAGATAAAAAACTTGCAGAATTTGTATCTTCTCTTGTTTTTGAATATGAAAACGAATTTAAAACGGCACCTGCGGCAAAATTAATGCATCATAATTATATAGGCGGATTACTGCAGCACACTTATGAATGTCTTGATATTGCAAAAAATGTTTTAACAAAATGCAATAATAAAATAAATCCGGATAATGTATATGCCGCATGCATTCTTCATGATTTCGGCAAAATTTTTGAATATAACGTTGATATGGAAACGGGACTTATTGAATACAATGAAGAATTCAAAAAAGACTGGAGAACACATTCACAATGGGGATTTTCAGTTTGTATGAATAACGGATTTAAAGATGTTGCCAAAATGATTGCCGCCCACCACGGAAGAAGTGATTGGGGGGCTTTGATTGATTTAAACGATAAAGATACGGAACCTTTTATGTACATTATTCATCATATTGATGACTTATCCGCAAAATTTGGTAAAATATCAATATCAGATATAAGTTAAGGATAACAAAATGAAAAAAATATTCACTCTAATATTTTCGGTAATATTACTTTTTTTATTCACTTCATCTGCAAATGCAGAACCTATAATTAATAAAAAAATTAATGCAAATATAAAAACAAAAAGAATTCCTGCCGGAACACTAATAAAATTAAAACTGCTGGAACCTTTAAGCTCGGCATCAAATACACTTGGCGATCAATTTGACTTAATGGTTGTAGATAACGTAGAAGTTGATAATTATATTGTTATTCCTCATGGCAGTGTAATACGGGGGTCTTTAGAAGAAGTTGAAGCTTCTAAAATGCTTTATAAAGGAGGATTAATAAGATTATATTTTGACCATATAGTAAGCGCAACGGGCAAGCAGGTTCCGTTTTATGCAGGAATTTGCAACAATCCCAATATAACTTATGACGGGGCTTTAAGCTCTAAAACCACATACAAAACAGCATTATCCAAAACAGCGCAAACAACAAAAAATATCGTTGTTAAACCAACAACCTGGGCATGGGAAAGAGGAGAAGAACTTTTAAACGGTTCTCCCAAATATGTTTTTGCACCAATTACAGCCATAGTTGCAACACCTGTTGCAGGTATATATTTTGTCGGAGATGCAATTGCAGATATATTTAAAAAAGGTGAAGATATAACCGTAAATCAAGGCGAAATTATTCAAGTGCAGCTGTTAAAACCTTTAGATATGCCGGTATACTAAATGTTAATTAAAAAATTCATTATAAATAGTATTTTTCTTATAAAAAATTTATACGGACTAATATTTCTTACAAAAGAGAAAAAAATATCAAAAATTTTATTAGAAAAACATATAAAACTTTCGATAGCGGAGTCATGCACAGGCGGGCTTGTAAGTTCAAGATTAACGGATGTTTCAGGTTCCAGCGCATATATATTTCAAAATTTAGTAACTTATGCAAATGAAGCAAAAGAAAGTTTGCTTCGTGTAAATCCTGAAACAATAAAAAAATACGGAGCAGTAAGCCCTGAAACAGCTAAAGAAATGGCAGAAGGTCTTTTAAATAATTATAATTGCAATCTTGCTGCCGCAATAACAGGTATTGCAGGACCAACAGGAGGAAGCAGAGAAAAACCCGCAGGACTTATTTATATGGCAGCTGCAAACAAAAATAAATGTGAAATCTTAATGTTTCAGGCTCCTTCTCTTTTAGACAGACGAATTATGAAATATGAATTTTCAAATAAACTGCTTGATTTTCTTTATGAATTTATGCTTCGTAATTATTAATATTTTTTCTTTTCAAAATAATAAAAATGAGTAAAAGGCCAGAATAAAAGTTTTGCTCTTCCAATAAATCTGTCTTTTTTCAGCACTCCCCAGTATCTTGAATCTGCTGAATGTCCCCTGTTATCTCCCATCATAAAATATTCATCCTCACCAAGTGTCATAGGTCCGCAAAACATATCTTTTGTACAGACAGGGTAATCATATTTATCCATAAGATAAGGCTCGTTAAGAACTTTATCGTTTATTAAAACATCTGTTGAACCGTCATCATGTCTTACAATTTCAAACTTATCACCGGGCAAAGCAATAACTCTTTTTATATATGCAATATCTTTGCAAAAAAAGCCTGTTAATCTTGCAAAAACAGAAAAAGGGTCGTTTTTTAAGTTTTCCTGAGGCGGATAAAAGACCATAACATCACCTCTTGAAGGAGTTTTAAAAAATCTTGACACTCTTTCAACAAAAACCCTGTCGCCTTCTACAAGTGTAGGTTTCATTGAGGCAGAAGGTATCCATCTTATTTCTCCTAAGAAAAATCTTATAATTATTATTGCCACGACTACAAAAACAATCGTATCAATAATTTCTTTTAATACCGCTTTATTCATTACATGCCTGCCTTATATAAGTTTTCCGTTATTTTTATTATTTCGCGTTTATATTCATTATCTTTTATAAAATCTAATGAAGCAATAGCCCTGTCCGCATATTCTTTTATTAAATCAACCGTCTGTTGTATATATTTTTTATCTGACATAAGTATATTTATTATTTGAGTTTTCGTACAATTTTCAATATCAATACAATCACGGCTCATATATATAACAGGAGCCGTATATATTCCGTTATAAACATCGCTGAATACGGGTTTTGTATTATCGGTATTTAAAATATTAAGTAAATCATCTTTTATTTGAAATGCAATACCGAAATTTTTGGCAAAGCTGCATATTTTATCTTTTTCTTCAATACCTGAAACAATACATAAAGAAACAAGCGGCGCTTTAAAAAGTTCTGCTGTTTTATCCTCTGATTTTTTAATATATTCATCCATATCAGGCAGCCTGCCTATTGTAAAATTTTGATTAATTTCTCCTCTGCACATAGAATAAAGAGATTTTGAAAATATATCAATTACTTCAGCTTTTTTGCATTTAGCAAGCTCTTGCAATGCAGCAGACAAAAGTAAGTCTCCTGCAAGTACGCTTAAACTGTTTCCCAATTTATAATTTAGAGAAACTCTGCCTCTTCTGGTATCTGCATTATCCAATATATCATCATGAATAAGTGTTGAATTATGAATTAATTCAACAGCACAGGCAAGATTATAAACCTCTTCATTAACTTCGGTTTCCATTGCTTTTGCGGCAAGAAAAATCATAGAAGGTCTTATTCTTTTGGATTTTGCGCTCAAATAATCCAGTACTTCTCCTGATATCTGATTTTTACTATCAGTTAAAATATTTATTATATGAACATTTAACGTCTCAAGTTCTTTTTGAATTATCTGCAAAATAGTTCCTCTTATTTTTCTATTTATTTATTTTATTATAAATATGTTTTTAAGTAACAAATTATTTTTTGTTTATTTGTTATACCAATAAAGGTAAATAATATGAACATTTTAAATAACATACAGGATATTAAAACACCAACATCTATTCAGGAAGATAAAAAAAATAGTGAAAAACCTAAAACATCTGCAAAGTTTGAATATAAACCCGATATTCTTGATATTTTCAGCGAAAAAGTAGTAAATAAAAAAGATATAAATGATATGGTGACAGTCCCGAGAACAATATTTAAAGGATATTTATGTTTTACTGCCGGAACTGCTTTAAATTCAATAGCCGCATTAATAAAACAAAATAAATTTTCAAAAGGATTAAATATTGCAGGTTTATTAATGTCAATTTACGGTACTTTTAATTTTGTAAAACCTTTTTTAATCAGAGAGAAAGATTTGACTAAATCGGAAAAATAAATTATCTTTAAAATAAAAAGAGGTTAGTTTTATGTTCAAATTATTTGTTTGGTTACTTGTTTTTGCAGGAATTTATTTTGCATATCAGGCAGGCTGGTTTAACAGCATAATAAGCTATTTTGAAGAATCGGCACGTCAGGCGCGTCAGGAACGTGTAATTGAAGAAGAAGACGGCAGTATAACAACAATAAAATACAGAAATGTTATTGATTTACTTACAGGTAAATAACTACAAAATACTTGAAATTAAAAATTGTGCATGTATAATAAAAACACATAAAGGATGCGAGAGTAATTCAGTGGTAGAATGCTTCCTTGCCAAGGAAGATGTCGCGAGTTCGAGCCTCGTCTCTCGCTCCATTTAAAAAATAATAGCAGCAAGCATTTTAGCTTGCTTTTTTAATGCAGATTTTACTCGTAATTATTTATGTGTGTATTGTATGTGTTAACACAATGAACAATTACAAAATACACCGGTTTAACAGAAGTAGCAGTAAAAGAGCTTGATAATACAGGCTTAATAGAAAGAAAGAAAGAAAGAAAAATAAACGAATATATTATTATTACTATTATTGCTAAATTTAAAAATAAATATTGGAGATATAATTTTTCCGTGAATATATTAGTCTAATCTGTCATTTTTATTTATGTTATAATCCTCTTATGTTTAATGACATTTTTAATATGTTGGTGAATAATAAGGAAGTAATTGGTTTATATCTTCAAATATTAAGTACCTTTATAATTGGAATACTTGCATGGACTGTTGCACGAGACCAATATTGTTTATCTGAAAAGAAAGCAAGGCAAGATTTATATAAAGATAGATATGACAATGTATATATTGTTATCGAAGATTTATTTTCAAATTGTATAGAGTTAACAAAAGAATATGACATCATAAAAACGATTGAAAGAAATAAGACAAAAGCTTTAAAAGCAATAAAAGAAAAATTTTTATGCATTAGAGAATGTTTTTATAAAAGTATGAATACTAATCGTTTTTTGATTAAGAAAAAAGATTACGATGAATTATTATCTTTTTGTCAAAAATTTTTAGGTTATGTTTATGAACATATATATGGATTAAGAGAAAAAGAAATATGTCAAAACTATTATGTAGCTAATTGCTATAATGAACATTATAAAGTGATTGATAAAATTTTATCTCCATATTTTTACTATGGAAATGAAAGTAAGTTAAAATTTTTAATATACAAAATCTACAAGTACTTTAAGGAGCATTTTCATTTATTTTTAGCTGATTACTTCCCTACCTTTTGTAAGATTTTTTCAAGTATAGTCTTAATGTTTATGCTTATATTTGGTTGTTTATTTACCTTAATAGAACTAGCAAAAGAATATTTTAAAGCACCTATAAAGCTTAAAAACTTTAGATTAGAATTTAAGCTAAAAATGAAATCTGCTTATCTAAAACGAAATAGGCCATGGCCTTTATAAATATATTTTTATACAAAATTAAATTAAATATAATTATTATATCTAATTCGTAGATAAGACATGAGTACAACTTGAATAAGTAACGTAATCATGTTATAATGGAGTTAAAATGAATAATGAACAAAAATTATATATTGCAGAGTTAACTCCTGAAGCAGAAGAACAACTTTTAGAGTTAGAGCCAAAGTATAGGATGCGAATAGCAGAAGCTATAAAAACATTTGAATACATAGGTGTGCAGTATAAAAATATAAATAATCTTGGTAAGGGATTATTTGAAATAAAACCAAGTGAAGTGCGTGCATATTTTATGTATGACCCTAATAGAAAAAGAATAATTATAGTTGGGTTTATTACATTAAAAAAGACACAATAAGAAACATAGAAAAATATATTAATAATGTGGAGTTAGAACCATGCAAAAAAAACTAAGAACAATAGATGAAATATTATACGACAATACATTTTTTACAGAAGAACAAGCAAAACAAGTTGAAGATAATGCTCAAAAAGAAGCTGTAAAAATTTTGCATGGCGGAAAACGTGATGGCGCAGGCAGAAAAGCTAAAGGTAATAGTCCTTTAAACATAACAATAAAAGTATCAGCAGATGAACAGGACTTTTTAAAGTATGCGCGTGCGAACGGTTTAAACTTAAAACAATTAATGCAAGGCTGCTAAAAATTAATAGATTTTGTTATAACAATAAAATTCACAAAACGGCTAAAAAATCAGCCGTTTTTTATTTTATCTTATTGATTACAATCACTTCATCTACGCTTACATTTCCATT
>CALUSW010000018.1 GCA_944323535.1 Candidatus Gastranaerophilales bacterium
AAAGCAGCACCAATTACACCGGAAAAATCTCCAAGCTGTGCTTTCGCAAATCGTATTGATTTAGCAGGCGTAGGCAATGCTTTTATTCTTGCAATATCTGTAGACCGTTCGTAAAAATAATCAATTGCATCCATTAATCCTCCTCCCAGTATTATCATTGAAGGATTATAAAAATTAATCACGGAAGCTAGCCCGGATGCTAAATATTCAGAAGCTTCGTTAATTATTTGCAGAATAAGGTCATCTTTATTATCCAGAGATTTTTTTATCATGCTGGTTTTTATAGGTTTGTCTTCTTTTAAATAATTAACAATATCTGATTTTCTGCCTTTTTTTAGTGCACCTGTAATTCTTTTTTCTATTGCTAATCTTGAAGCATACGCTTCAAGACATCCGCAGCCGCCGCAGCCGCAGGGTCTGCCTCCCGCATCGACTATTATATGTCCAATCTCGCCGGCTGTTCCTGTTGTTCCGTAACGCAGCTTACCGTTTTGTACAATTCCCGAGCCGATACCTGTTCCTACAAAAATGCAGACAAAGTCTGTTTCATTTTTGCCTGCACCGAAATACATTTCTCCTATTGTTGCAATTTCAACATCATTACCGATGAAAACAGGTTTACTAAATTCTTTCTCTAAAATTAATTTTAAATTTAAATCAGAACAATCAAGATTAGGTGCATTTATAATTATTCCGTTTCTTCTGTCTATTTGTCCTGCAGCACCTATTCCGATCTCGTCTATATCAGTTATATCGGTTCTGCTTCCCTGTAATACTTCATTTATAGAGTTTATTATTTTTTGTACGATTTTTTCAGCACCTTTATCTTTTTTTGTTTTCTTTTTTATAAAAGAAATTATTTCACCTGTCTCTTTATTAACAACGGCGGTAAGAATTTTAGTTCCGCCTAAATCTATTCCGATAGAGAACTTTCCCATAAATTACTTTTCCTTCCTTTTTCAATTATATCATTTTTTTTATTTTTATAAAATTAATATGCTAAAAGCGGGTTTAAAACTTGCCATGAATAGGGTATAATATCTAAGTAGATATTTTATGGAGGCAGAATAGATGCGCATTACTGTTAAAGGGCGTAACATTGAAATCACGGATGCAATTCGTGCTTATGCGGAAGAAAAGATAGGAAAGGTGATGAATCATTATGACCAGATTCAATCAATTGATGTTGTTTTGAATGTCATAAAAAATCCTTCTGTTTCGCAAAGTCATACGGCAGAGGTACTTTGTAAATTTGTTTCAGGTTCTGTTAAAGCTGAAGAAAGTGCAGAATCCATGTATGCAAGTATCGATCTCGTTTCTGACAAGTTAAGCAGACAGGTTAAAAAATTTAAAGAAAAACAAATTACTTCATCTAAAACAGCTTCAATAAGAACTGATGCAATGCCGGAAGAGGCGGAACCTGTAGCAGAATAGCTTTCATATAATTATAAAAATATCCTGCATTTGCAGGATATTTTTATTTTGTCAGTTTCTCTTTTGTATAATTTATTAAACCTCCGGAATTAATTAAGTTTTGAATTTCTTTCGGAAATTTTGTACATTTATATTCTTTTCCTTTGGTAATATTTTTGATTATCCCTTTAGATAAATCAAATTGGAGAATATCATTTTTAGAACATTCATCAGGTAAGATGGGATGTTCTATAATAGAAAGACCAATATTTATTGCATTTCTATAGAAAATTCTTGCAAAACTTTTTGCTATAACAAGAGATATTCCTGAAGCTTTTATAGCAATAGGTGCATGTTCTCTCGAACTTCCGCAGCCGAAATTATAACCTGCCACTATTATATCTGATGGTTTTACCTCTTTTGCAAACGTTTTATCAATATCTTCCATGCAATGTTTTGCAAGTTCTTCCTCGGAAGCTGTGTTTAGATATCTTGCCGGTATAATAACGTCTGTATCAATGTTATCATTGTACTTCCATACTTTTCCCTGTTTCATTTTTTTCTTTACATCCTTTTAAATCTGTTTTATACTTAAATTATACATTACATGTTAGAAATGTTAATAGCAGTTACGAAGAAGGAGATGTAAATGATGGAAATGATTGGTGAAACAGCAGGACAAATCTGGAACTACCTGAATGAAAACGGGGAAACTTCATTAACAAAAATGAAAAAAGATTTAGATTTAAAAGCTAATTTCGCTGAACTTGGTCTTGGCTGGTTAGCAAGAGAAGGCAAAGTAGAAATGTCTAAAAAAGGCACATCTACAAACGTTAGATTAGTTTAATTAAGATTTTGTAAAAAAGATCCGGAATTTAGCCGGATCTTTTTTTATGAGAAATTTTTTTGTTTTTTTGTAATAATAGTTATGTCATTAAATAAATATAGGCAGGACAAATGGAAACAACAGTTATAAAAGAAGAATTTTTAAATCAGGCTTTAGTTCTGGCAAGAGGTGCCGAGGTGCTTCCTGGCGGAATTAACGAGTTAGCGTTAAAATTACAAAAATCAAAAGAAGAAAATAAACCGCTAAGAATAAAATTAGGTATGGATCCTTCAAGACCGGATTTACATTTAGGTCATACTGTTGTTCTTAGAAAAATTAAACAGTTTCAGGATTTAGGACATAAAATAGTTCTTATCGTAGGAGGCGGAACCGGGATGATTGGTGATCCTTCCGGTAAATCTGATACACGTCCGAGTCTTACAAAAGAGCAAGTTGAAGAAAATGCGAAAACATATTTTGAACAGATTTCAAAAGTAATCGATGTAAATAAAGCTGAGATTGTAAATAATGCTGACTGGCTTTATAAATTAAACTTTATAGAAATGCTAAAACTGGCATCCAAAGTTACTGTTGCCCAAATTATGACAAGAGATGATTTTGCAAAAAGATATGCTGAAAATCGTCCTATTTCCGTTCATGAATTCTTTTATCCTCTAATGCAGGCGTATGATTCTGTTGTTGTCGATGCGGATATTGAACTCGGAGGAACAGATCAGAGGTTTAATAACCTTTTGGGAAGGGAAATTCAAAGTGCATACGGAAAAGAACATCCTCAAATGGTTATGCTGCTTCCTCTTTTGGAAGGAACTGACGGTGTTGTTAAAATGTCAAAATCTTTCCCTGAGCATTGTATAAGTCTTACCGACTCTGCAAAGGATATGTACGGCAAATTAATGTCAATATCCGATAATTTAATTTTGAAATATTTTTCGCTTCTTACTGAAGTTTCGAATGCGGAATTAAAGCAGATTGAAGAACAGATGAAAACTTCAAATCCCAGAGATATCAAAATGAAGCTGGCATATACGATTACCGAAATGTACAATGGTGAAGTTGCCGCTAAAGAGGCTGAACAAAACTTTATAAAAGTTGTTCAAAATAAAGAAATTCCCGATGATATTCCGGCTGTTAAACTAAATGAAGATATAAGTCTTATTGATTTTATATCAAATTTTGATAAAACTTTAAGCAGAAGCGATATTAAAAGGCTTGCTTCTTCCGGTGCTTTAAAAATTAATTCGGAAAAGCAGTCTAATCCTAATTTTATGATTACAAAAAATATGCTTCCTGTTATTATTCAGTATGGAAAAAGAAAATATATTAAAGGTGAATAATAATGAGGCTTATAAAAAAAGCGGTATCTCAATTAAAAGAAGATATTGCAACGATATATGAAAAAGATCCTGCTGCCAGTAATTTACTGGAAGTTATATTATGTTATCCGGGATTGCATGCTTTAATACTGCACAGGATTGCGCATAAATTAAATTACTGGAAAATTCCGTTAATACCGAGAATTATATCTAACATCTCCAGATTTTTTACGGGAATTGAAATTCATCCTGCTGCAAGAATCGGCAGAAGATTTTTTATAGACCATGGAATGGGTGTTGTTATAGGAGAGACAACAATTATTGGTGATGATGTACTTTTATATCAGGGTGTAACTCTTGGAGGAACGGGAAATGAACACGGGAAACGTCATCCGACACTCGGTAACAATATTGTTGTAGGGTCAGGTGCAAAGGTGTTGGGGAATATAGAAATAGGTTCCAATTCAAGAATAGGGGCAGGATCTGTTGTTGTTGATTCTGTTCCGGAAAATTCAACTGTTGTTGGAATACCCGGAAGAATTGTAAGACAAAAGTTATTAATTCAAGGACAATTAATGCATAACAGAATTCCTGACCCTGTTACATGCCAGCTTAACAGAATGAAATATGAAATACAGGATTTAAGAGAACAGATAGAAGAAATGAAAAGAGACAGATAATATATCTGTCTCTTTGTTATTATAGTTTCGGTGTTGTATATTATTACATTTTCTTTCCGCCGTTGAATAACCAGTTGCCGAGAGCTACAAACGGACTTGCAATCAATGAACCTGCCTGAATTAAGATATTGCCGTTTCCTTCTTCTTCATCAATATCGCACATAGCTGCTAATAAATCTTCCTGACTTGTTGAATCGCAGTTGCCCCAGGTAAGTACTTTTTGGTTTTCAACTTGAGCATTTGTTCTGCTATTTGCTCTTATATATTCTTCAAGACTTCCGCCGAGTTCTGATTCAATTAATTGTCTTGCTACTGATCTTAATTGTGTATCATCTCCGTCTTCACCGACGAGTTGCCCGTATCTGGTTTGTGATGTCATTTCGGATAATAACTCTTCATATGCTGCCATTGCTTTATCTTCTTTTCCGTTTGCCAAATATGAACAAATGTTGGAAATTTTTGTTTCTATAGCTGCATCACGTCCAGAGTATGCTATTTCATAAGATTCTTTTGTATCATTATATTCATATTTATTATCTAAATACTCTGTATCATATAAGCTTGCTGCCGTAATTCCGCCGCTTTGAGTATAAGTACTTGCAGCTGCTGTACCTCCAAAAAAGCTGCCATTTTGAAAAGAAACTGTCATAAACTAACCTCCACTATAAATTTTATTAACCTAAACTACCCACATAGATATAAAAACATTTTAGTTTTAAAAATTTACCATTAATAAAATTTTGTTAACATTTCGTAATATATACTAAATGCTATTCAATAATATGCCGCCTGCAGCTCCTGCAATTATTACCATCAGAGGATTTTTTTTCATAAATGAAAAGGGAATTATTAAAAGAACAAACAGTAATAGAGATTTATAATCAATTTGAAAAGGCATAGACCATTCTTCATTTGTGTATATTATTGTTTCGTATAACAATTTTAAACCTATAGAAGCAAGAAGAGCACAGGAAGCCGGTCTTAATCCTAAAAACAAGGCGCTGACATATTCACAGCTTTTAAATTTGTTAAATAATTTTATTATAGTTATTGTAATAAAAAACGGAGCTAAAACAATTGCAATAGTGGATATTATAGAACCTATAATACCTGCGGTTGTATATCCGGTATATGTTGCCATGTTTATTCCAATGGGACCCGGTGTAATGTTAGAGACTGCTATCATATTAGTAAGTTCTTCTATGGTGTACCAGTCATATTTTGTCTGCAAATAATATAAAAACGGCAGAGCTGCATAACCGCCGCCAAGTGCGAAAATACCTATTTTTAAAAATTCATAAAACAATAGAAGATAAAGTTTAATCATCTTTACCTCCCGCTGCTTTATAGTGAATGAGTGCCAGTATTGCCGAAATTATTATAATTAAAGTCGGTGATACAGGAAGTATCATTAATGCTGTGAGTATGAGAAAGAACATAAAATATGTAAATTTCGAATTTACGCTTTTTGCCCAAATATCTTTTATAGTAATTAATATGAGAACTATTACCGATACTCGTATCCCCCAGAACGCATTCTTAACAATCGGGTAGTCAACAATTCCTGTTATAATATGCGCCAAAATTAATATACTGAAGAAGGATGGAGTAATAATGCCGAGTATTGCCATTATCGCACCTAAAGTTTTTCTTGCTTTGTAACCCGAACATATTGCTATGTTTCCGGCAATAATTCCCGGAATACACTGACTCATTGCATAATAATCAACAAGTTCATCTTCCGTCAGCCATTGTCTTTCTTCCACTATATATTTTTTTAATAAGGGAACAATAACATATCCGCCTCCGAGCAGCTGTGTTCCGATTAAAAAAAATATTTTAAATATTTCAAATAATGATGCCTGCATGTTTTTATTATCTCACAAAGGTTTTTTATACCCAAAATTCGTTTAAAAACGGCAAAAAACGGGAATACTACAATTGTAGGAGATAATATGAAAAAAGTCCTGTTACTTGATATTCAAAGCAGACCTATAAATATCTGCACGTGGAAACGGGCTTTAATTCTTCTTTTAAAGGGCAAGGCAGTACCGGCAAGAATTTTAAATAATCTTGAGAATATGATTAAAGTGGAGAATATATTAATTCCTCCTGTTATTAAATTAACTTATGAATTGGCAGTTCCGTTAAAAGAACTGCCTTTTTGCCGTGAAAACATACTTGTAAGAGATGAGTGTATATGTCAGTATTGCGGTAAAAAATTTCAGCCTGAAGATTTGACTTTAGACCATGTATTTCCTAAGTCAAGGCTTGGTCCTGATATATGGGAAAATATAGTTGCCTGCTGTAAAGAATGTAATCAAAAAAAAGCGGACAGAACTCCTAAAGAAGCCAGAATGAAGCTCTTAAGGCGTCCTTATAGGCCAAAAGATTACTTGAAATTTGAACTGAAAAAATATCCTGAAGATGTAACAAAAAATTGGCAGGAATTTTTTGAAGCTTCATAATTTATTTTTTCTCTTACTGTTCTTTTTTCGGCATAAGCAGATTTTCAAACATAATTCTTGAATATAATCCTAAATCTTTTAAGTTTTCTTCTGTTAAAGTATCAGGTGAATAAAAAATAAAATTCCTTCTGAGTTCATAATCTTCCGGTTTTATTAATTTCCCTGTATTTTCATATGTTCGGAGTCTAAACATGGATCTGTGGTATGAAGTGATATTTTTTATTGAAGTTTCATCGTATATTTGTTTATATTTTGCTTTTGCTCCGGATATGCTGTCTGTAAATCCAAGCCAGGGGTCAATTACTATTTTATTTTTTTTATTGTCATTTTCTAATTCCGTAATTACGAACGAATGATCCAATGAATCCAGAGCTTTGTATTCTGTTTTTCCTGTTTCTTTATTAATGTATCTCGTTTCCAGATATAAGCAGACTCTTTCCGAATCATAATATCCGTTTGCACAAAGTGCTGCAAGCATTGCAATAGCTTTTTCCTCGCAATTTCCGACTTTCATTAGTTTTATTCCGTCTAATAGTTGCGTATATGGAATGCTTTGTTCAAGTTTTGATTGTTTTATTCCGTATTTCTCCGGCTCTTTTGCTATTTCTCTGACTGCAGTCAGCTTTTTATCAGCTTTTTTGAATATTCTTCTTGCCTCGGGATTTACAGGTTCATCGTGTTTCGTCATTTTTACCGTACTGTAAAAAGTATCCATATAAGAAGGACTCAGCATAGGAAATGTCTGTACCATTCTCCTTTGCATATCATCTGCTTTTTTTATATTTTTGTTTCTGGCAGTGAAATTTATTGTTTTAGTTAAATTTAAAGTTGTTATATGCATACTAAAATAAAACAAATAAAATTTTTTTTTGTCTTATTTTAAAACATATTTTTCAATATGTTCTTTAAGCCTGTTTTCCTCTTGTATTATGTTCAGATTATGGTAGACATTGTATATAATGAAGGTTTTAAGTTTTTGCATTCCGCAATACTGATGCGTTTTATGAAACCCGATAAAAATGTCATCAATATCTCTGAAATCAAAAAATCCGTTCGTATTTTCAAATTCATAAATTGATGATGCTGCCGTTAATGAAAGCATATATTTTTTTTGGGTAAAATTGCCGCCATGTCCGTATTTATCCGATGCTGTGTAAAAAGCACCCGCTTTATATACTTCATCAATATATTTTTTAAATGACCAGGGTATATAATACCAGTTTACGGGTGATTGAAAAATTATAATATCACTCCAAAGATACTTTTCAACTTCTTGTTGTATTTCGTATCCGTTATCTATAATTGTTGTGTTTATTTCATTATTCGGTGAACAAAATTCAATAATTTTGTTGTATATGTGTGAATTTAATTTCCCTTGAGCAAAAGGGTAATACTTATGTCCGTTTATAACTAAAATATTCATAAAAATATTTTTATTTATTTTTTTATTAATTTATATAGGTTAAAAGAATATAGTTTATATTGTTATTTTGATATGTCATGTCAGAGGTTTAATTTGGATTATACGTTTTTTATTCTTTTTAAAAAAGGAGTTTTTATGACAAAAAATATTTTAATTGTGACTACAAATTTTTCAGATATAAATGATGATATAAAGACAGGTGTATATTTAGAAGAATTTGCGGTTCCTTATCTGATTTTTGAAGCAACAGGATATAATATTACCGTTGCAAGTCCTAATGGTGGAGTATCTCCAATAGATGAAGGCAGTTTGTCGTGTTCAAATCCTATGGAATGGGATGATGCCGCAAAACATTTAAAAGATACTAAAAAATTACGTGATATAGATTGTAAACTATATGATGTAATCTTCCTTCCGGGCGGCCATGGCCCTATGTTTGACCTTGCAAAAGATAAAGTATTAAAAGAAATCATTGAGTATATGTATAAAAATAATAAAATTATAAGTGCAATATGCCATGGTCCTGCGGGATTAATTCTTGCAAAAGACGATAATGGCTTTTCTATTTTAAAAGACAAAAATGTTACTTCATTTACAAATAAAGAAGAACATATTGTAAAAATGGATGAATTTATGCCGTTCCTGCTTGAAACAAAATTGAAAGAACTCGGAGCAAATTTTATTGAAGAAAAGCCGTGGAGCGAGCATGTCGAAATCTGCGGCAATATTATAACCGGTCAAAATCAAAAATCTGCAACCCTTATTGCGGAAAGTATTATATCAAAGTTATAATATACCCTTTGTTGACGGTATCTTATTCAAAGATTTTTCATCATAAGCCATAGCTGTTTTTAATGCTCTTGCAAAAGACTTGAAAACAGCTTCTATTATATGGTGGGTGTCATAGCCGTCTATCATTTTTATATGAATTGTCATCATTGCCGCCTGTGCAAAACTTGAAAAGAAATGCGGGAGCAGTACCGTTTCAAAGTCCGATGTTCTTTCATCCGATAAAATAACATCTACTTTTGAAAATACTCTGCCGGATAAATCGACAACGCTCAAAATAAGTGCTTCATCCATCGGGAGAATTTTTTCTCCGTATCTGTTTATTCCTTTTTTATCTCCAAGTGCTTCCGATATCGCGCTGCCCAGAGTTATTGCTATATCTTCAACGATGTGGTGGCTGTCTTTATCATGCGAAACAGCATTTATTTCCAAATTAATGCCGCTATGGTGTGCAAATTGTTCAAGCATATGATTTAAAAAATTAATGCCTGTATTAATTTTATATTTACCTTCTCCATCTATATTAAGATTAACGGAAATTTCGGTTTCAGCCGTTTTTCGTACTTTAGCACACTGCCTCATTTTTTTGCTCCAATATTGATTTTAAGTTATTTATTGAGTCGATAACAAATTTTGCGCCTGCATTTTGTAATGTTTGTTTTAGTTCTTCAGATTTATCCTGTGGAGGAAGCACCCCTACAGGTGTATACCCTGCGGCTTTTGCCGCCAGAATATCATCAGGAGTATCTCCAAAATAATAGTAACTGCCTGAAATTGTCATTTCTTTTGTAAGATTTAGCCCGAAAGGATCAGGTTTTCCTTTTCCGTGCGGAATATCATCCGTTGTAATTATCGGGAAAAATAAACTATCTGCATTAAACTTTTTTAATGCATACATTGCTTCTTTTCTTAATCTTCCGGTGAAAATAGATAAATTATATTCTTTTGATAATTCTTCAAAAAAAGCTTTATTAAAAAGAATATTTTCGTTATTAATAAGTCCTTCACCGTTATTCCAGTATATTTTCTGAAACATATCGACAATTTCTCCGTAAGAAACGTTTAAGCCTTCTTTATCAAGCAGATATTTTGTTAAATCCCAGTCATTATTGTAGCCGCCGAGATTTTTTACTGACTGTATTTCATCTGATGAAACTGTCTTTCCTGTATAGTTTTCATAAGTTTTTTGAATTGTAACTCTGTAAGAATTTGCGGCATTAATTAATACTCCGTCCATATCAAATACAAGACAGGGTTTTATTTTAAGTGCATTTTTTATTTTTTTGACACCTTCTTTTGTCGGAATTGTTATTCTTAAGTGATTTTTTAGTATTCCGTCAGTTTTGTATATTTTAACAGCTATATTTTCTTTAATTAATCTGTTGTAAATAAACTCTGATTTTTGTTTAAAGTCTGCAAGCAGAAAATTAGCTTCAGAATCATAAACTTCAGCGCCCAGAGTTTCAAAAAACATTTTAAGCTCTTTTTTAGAATCTAAAATTTCTTTTTTTATTGAATAAAAATAACCAATGTCATTTAAAGCTTCAATACCTGCCAGCATAGCAAGAGAATTTACGCTGAACGGGCTTACAACTTTTTTAAGGTTATTAATATTTTCTTTATTGCTGATTATATAGCCCAGACGAATGCCCGCTAACGCAAAATCTTTTGAGAAAGAACGAATAAGAAAAACATTATCATATTCTTTTACAAGGTCTTTATAGGTTGTACCGGAGTAATTTGCATATGTTTCATCTATAATAACAACTTTATCGGATGCTCTTTCAATAATTTTTCTTAAATCGTTCTCTTTTATTATATTGCCTGTAGGGTTATTCGGTGAAGCAATATAAATAATTTTAATTCCCGGATTGTTTAATTCTCTTAAAAATTCATCAACTGGAAATACCCATTTTTCTTTGTAAGGTACTTTGATAATCTGTCCGCCCTGAATTTGAGTATATATAACGGGCATTTCAAAAGAAGTATCAAGAGTAAGTGTATATTCTCCGGGTTCCAAATACGTTTGAATAACTGCCTGTATAGCTTCATCAGCTCCGTTTGTAACTTTAATATTATCTATGCTGAATCCCTGATATATTGCAATTTTTTCGGATAATTCGCCATAATACGGATAATAGCTTATATCCGAAATATTACAATTTTTTATTGCCTCCAAAACTTTTGGGGAGGGTCCGTAATTGTTTTCATTGCTGTCAATCTTTAAATCCCAGCTTCTTTCATATAACGGTACGAAATACCCGTTCATATTTTCAACTGATTTTCTTGGCTTTATCATAACTTTCCTATTTTACATAAAAATCAGCATTAACATATACCCGGACTTTAACTTTACCTGCTTCAACAGGGGTAGAAACGGCATTTTCTGAAGAATCTGCAGATGTTCCCATAGCTTTTGCCGTTAAAAATCTTCCGTTTGATACAACAGATTCCATATTACAAGAGGCATTTATATATTTAATACCGTCAATTGAAGTTCCTGCGGATTGTGCCAGAACAGACGCTTGATCCGTAAGTTTTTTTATTAAAGCAGGATACATTTCATTGCATACGGAGGTATTATTTATATATGAATATGATAATCCGTCAGTTCGGTTTGCTCCGTTTGCTATTGCAGTATCAATAAAATTTGCAACTTTTGATGTTTCTTTTGTTTCAACCGTTATTGAATTAACCGCAGTGTAGTTTTTTATAACACGCTTTCCGTCTTTTGTTGTTGAATAATTAGGTCTGACTGAAAAATTATTTGTTTTTATGACATCTGTTCCGGATTTTGTAACTGCTTTTAATGCTTCAATAATTTTATTTGATACATTATTATTTTCTGCTGCTGCTTTTTGCGCGTTTTCTGCCGTATTTTCAACCGCAAACGAAACTTTAGCAAGGTTTGGTTCTACTTCTTTTGTTTCGGAGGCATTTAATGAGATATAGCCGGCATCTTTCTTTATACTTCCTACAGAAGCTGCCTCACAGGACTGACTGTATAGAGCAAATATGGTACAAAGAAGTACTAATAATGTTTTCTTCACTGCTTATCTCCTTAATTCTTCTTTCTCGTCTTTAACTTTTTCTATATTCTCTTTAATTTTGTCTGATTTAATATCAAAATTTTTGTAATCAATATTTTTTGTCATTTCTTTAAAAACTTTTTTTTCTGCTTGTTTAGCACGCAAAATTATTTCCCGGATTTGTTCAGGTGAAAGCCCCTGGTATGTGCCAAAACCTATAAGAGGCTTTTTATTATTTAAAGCATATAAAGAAAGAACAATAGCAGCCCATAGCATTATTCCCTGATAAATATTCATATAAGAAACTACATTTGAATATTCAAAACAATAATTCCAGAGTTTCATGCAAAGCCATCCGGGGGATACTATAAATCCGGCTATTAAACCAAAAATTATAAAAACAACGGCAATAATACCTCTTATTCCGTTTATGGTTATTACTTTAAAATTTTTATTCATAATGCATTATTACCTTCGGATAATATATCGAAATCCTTTTCATTTAGTATTATAACACCTAAAGAATGTGCTTTGTCAAATTTTGAGCCCGGATTATCTCCTGCGAGAACATATGATGTTTTTTTACTTACACTTGATGAAACTTTACCTCCGAGCTTTTTTATTCTTTCTTCAAAAATATTTCTCGGCTTTGAGAGTGTACCTGTAATAACAAATGTTTTGCCTTCAAATATATTTGAAATTTTTTCAAATGCGCTGCCTTTAGGGTTTACGCCATACAGTTTTAATTTTTCAAGTATTTTTTTATTATATTCGTTATTAAAGAAATCAACTATGCTGTTTGCGGCTTTTTCACCTATCCCGTCTATTTTAACCAGATCTTCAGATTTCGCATTTTGAATTTCTTCAAGTGTTGAATACTCATTTGCTATTAAATCAGCTGTTTCTTTTCCGATAAGTTTAATACTTAAAGCCGTTAAAAATTTAGTCATTGTAGGTTTTTTAGAGTTTTGCACCGCATTATATAAATTGTCTGCAGATTTTTCTTTTACTAAATCAAGCTGCATAAAATCATCAATTGTTAGTTTATACAAATCAGCAAAATCATTTATAAGATTTTTTTCCATTAATTTTGTAATAACCGATTCTCCGACTCCGTCTATGTCAACTCCGTCTTTAGAAGCCCAGAATTCAATTCTTCCTTCTATTTGGGCGGGACATCCGAGTGTATTGGGACAATATAGCGCAACTTCACCTTCAGGTTTTATTAATTCAGAATGACATGAAGGACAATATTTTGGTTCTTCGTATACTCCAAAGTCCTCATTTTCTCTTTTTCTTATGACTTTTGGAATTATTTCTGCAGCTTTTTTTATCAGCACTTCATTACCTGTATTTATTTGAAGTCTTTTTATTTCATCAAAATTATGCAGGCTTGCTCGCTTAACAATTGTTCCTGCAAGCTGTACCGGTTTTAAAAGGGCAACCGGTGTTACTATACCTGTTTTTCCTACGCTCAGTTCTATTCCCTCAAGTTTTGTCCAGATTTCTTCGGGCGGAAACTTAAATGCAGTTGCCCATTTTGGTGCTCTTGACGTATATCCGAGTTCATTTTGTTTCGCTAAATCATTTATTTTTATGACCATTCCGTCAGTTGCATAATCAAGACTAAACCGCTCTGTTTCCCAGTATTTGCATTTTTCTTTTACGGGATTAATCCCTTTAGATATAAAATAATTCGGATTTACATCAAAACCAAGTTCTTTAAGCAGATTTAAAGCTTCCGCATGAGTTTTAAAAAGACTTTTATCTTCTGATATTGCGGTGTATGCAAAGAAGTGCAAATCTCTATGCGCCGTTATATTTGCATCAAGCTGTCTTAAAGAGCCCGCTGCTGCGTTTCTGGGATTTGCAAATTCTTTGATTCCCTTCTCAATATTTTCTTCATTAAGTTTCTCAAACGAAGAAACAGGCATATAAACTTCGCCTCTGACTTCTAAATTAATATTTCGTGAAAGTTTTTGCGGGATACTTTTTATGCTTTTTATATTTTCAGTAATATTTTCGCCTATAATTCCGTTTCCTCTTGTTGCCCCGACTTTCAGATCTCCGTTTTCATAAGAGAGAGCGCAGGATAATCCGTCTATTTTAAGTTCGGTAACAAGTTCGATATCTCCTTCATTCGGATATTCTTTTTTTATTCTTTCATACCATTTATCCAGATCATCATAATTGTTTGAGTTATCAAGGCTGTAAAGTCTGTATTTGTGCGTATATTCTTTAAAACCCTGTGATATATTATCTCCGACTTTTTGTGTCGGACTGTCATCTGTTTTTAACTCCGGAAATTGTTCTTCTATTCTTTTTAACTCCCGAAACAGCTCATCATATTCAAAGTCTGTTATTACGGGAGCATCCAGAGTATAGTATGCTCTGCTGTTAATATTTATAAGCTCTTTTAATTCTGCTGCCCTTTGTTTTGCTTCAATAAATTCCATATATCACCAAATTTATAAATTTTAATAAAATGGCTAATTTAATTATTTCATTTTATAATAAAAATGATATGTCTATCATAAAATTTATAGAAAAGTATAGAAAAAGTAACAGAACATTATATACAACCCCCTCTCACGGACAGGGAGATTTTGCAGCACCTCAGGCTCTTAAAATGCTTGGAAAAAAGTTTTTTCAATGTGATTATTCCGAAATAGAGGGCTTTGACAATTTAGCTAATCCAATAGGAATTATAAAAGTTGTTCAGGAAAATGCGGCAAGAATCTATGATGCAAAAGCTTCTTTTTATCTCACAAACGGTTCTACTTCGGGTATTATTGCCGCAATGTACAGTGTATTGAATCGTAACGATAAAGTCCTTATAGCCAGAAATTGCCATAAATCTGTATATAACGGTCTTGTTTTAACAAGTGCGGTTCCTCTATGGTTAATGCCTGAATATAATAAAGACTGGGACATTTATGAAACAGTTAATATTGACTACCTTGAAGAAGTGCTTTCTAAAAACAGGGATATAAAAGCATTTATTATGACAAATCCGACATACGAGGGTGTTATGTCCGATATTTACAGAATTTCCTGTGTGTGTAAAAAATACAATGTAAAATTGATTGTAGATGAGGCTCATGGAGCTTTATGGAATTTTCATAAAGCATTGGGTACTCCGTCTTTGCTTCAGGGCGCTGATATTGTAGTTCAGTCGCTTCATAAAACAGCAGGAGCACTTAATCCATCTGCACTTTTGCATATAGGAAAAGATTCTGATATTAATCCCAGAAAAGTTCAGGAAGCGTTAAATCTTATTACTACAACTTCGCCTTCTTATCCTCTGCTTATTAATATTGAGGCAGTTATTAATTTTTTAAATTCGGAGAAAGGCAAACTGCAGGTCTATGAACTTGTGAAAAATGTGAATAGGTTAATTCGTGCATTAAAAGTCATCCCAAATCTTGAAGTCTATTCATATAATAATGATGTAACAAAAATCCTTGTTAAAGTCACTAATATGTCAGGATTTGAACTTTCCGGCATTTTATATGAAAAATACGAAATAGAGGATGAAATGGCAAATGAAAAGTCCGTGCTTTTCTTAACAGGACTGGGAACAACAAAAGCAAAGTTGAAAAAACTTGAAAGAGCATTAAATGATTTATGTGCAAATAACATAAAAATTACACAAGAAGAAGAAAGTGTAAAATCTTTCACGGCTGTAGAGCCAAGAGTAAGATTTACCCCTGCTCTTGTTTGGGGCAGACCATATAAAGAAGTGGAAACAAAATTTGCCCTGTCAAGAATATCTATGGAAGTTATAGCAGACTATCCTCCGGGTATACCTGTTCTTCTTCCTGGAGAGGTTATTAAAAAAGAACATATTGAATATTTATCCGCACGTAAACCTAAGATAAAGGTGCTGGCATAGGAATTATATATGATTGCTAATATTTTAAAAAAGAAGAAATATTTAAACTGCCTGTATATGAAACATTCTCTTCATTTTTTTTATGATGAAATAATGGCTTGCTGCACTAATATACCCGGTTTTATTCTTTTGCCTGACTATAACGGGGAAAAAATTGACTGGGATTATGTATATAAAAAAAGAAAAGATAAAATAAAACAAATAAATTCTTTTTTTAATAAACAAGAAATCCCCGAATGCTGCAAAGGCTGCTGTGAGGTTGGTTCGTTTTTACAGGATAGGCCAGTTGAGCCTTTTGAAAACAGAATTGATAAATTGTATTTTCACAATAATATGTCTTGTAATGCAAAATGTGTATACTGTACTTACGAGTATCTGGGAAGAGGTTACAAATATAAAGTTCTGCCTTTAGTTAAAGATTTAATAAACAAAAAAATACTTGATATTTGTGCTCATATATATATGAGCGGAGGTGAAATTACTATCTCTCCCGAATTTGAAGAACTTTTGTCTTTATTGCTCGGGCATGTTTACAGCAGAATTGAAATACTAACATCAGGAATTAAATATTGTAAATCAATTGAGCGGGCATTTGTTGAAAATAAATGTGAATTGATGATTTCACTTGACAGCTCTGACAGGGATGTTTATAAAAAAATTAAAAGAGTTGATTGCTTTGATAAAGTCGTTGATAATATAAAGTCGTACATAAAAGCGTCCGATAATGCAAAAAACGGGATTACCCTTAAATATATTATTGTTGACGGTATAAATGATAATATTGAGGAAATTGAAAAGTTCGTTAAATTAGTAAGTTCACTCGGAATTATGAAAATCAGACTTGATTTTGACTATGAAAAATATAAATTTACAGGTAATATTCCGCTTCCAAAACATTATTTTGAGTTGTATGATAAATTTAATGAACTGGCTTTAAAAGATGGTTTAGATATACAAAAATGCGACCAGATTGAGGCTATTTTAAATAAAAATAAAAATTTCTATGCTTAATATATGATTAATTTATATACAATTTTCTTTTTAATAGTAAGAATTCTGTCTAATCCTGCAGCAAATGTTTTGCAGAAGAAGTTTTCCTCTAATTTATCAAGCAGTGTAATTAATTTTTATACTTATTTTGTTTTATCGGTTTTTTGTATTCCGTTTTTAAATAGATATATAATTAATTATAGTTTTGGTTTGATGTTTTGGCTTTATGTTTTAGCTGCCGGTTTTTTATGCGCCCTGGGAACGGTTTGTATGATAAAAGCAATAAATATCGGAGAACTGTCAGTTTTGGGTCCGATTAATTCATATAAAAGTATTGTAGGGCTGATTATTGCCTGGTTGTTTCTTAAAGAGACTCCTTCTTTATCAGGTTTAATAGGAATAATATTAATAATAGCCGGCAGCAGGTTTATTTTTGAAACTGCAAGTTCAGGATTTTCTTTTTCTTTATTTAAAAGACCGGATATCAAACTGCGCTTTGCTGCACTTATTTTGACCGGAACAGAAGCGGTGTTATTAAAAAAAATAATTCTTCTTTCTTCTGTTGAGGCTTGTTTTATTTTATGGTGTTTATCAGGCTTATTGTGGTCTTTTATAATTGCCGCAATATTGCAAAAAAGTTTTGTAATCAAAGAAAACAAAACTTTTATATATATATTATTAATTGCATTGTGTCTTGGGCTTATGCAGTTTTCGACAAATTATGTTTTTGAAAGAATGCATGTTGGTTTTGCGCTTGCCCTTTTTCAATTATCTTCTATTGTTACTGTTTTGTTTGGAAAAGCGATTTTCCATGAAACAAATATCAGAAAAAAATTAACCGGCTCAGTAATTATGATTATGGGTTCGTGCTTGATACTTATGCACTGATTCTGCTTTGCAGAATTTCATCAATACTTTTTTTTGAGTCTATTTCTTCCTGAATTTCAGATAATTGTTTTTCTATATTAAATATTATAGATTTTTTATTCTTATTTTCAGAAATTCCTTTGTTTATTGTGTCATATACAATATAGGAATTTAACTGCATATAAGATTTAATATCTTTAGCTTTTTTATTTGATTTTAAAAGATTTTCACTTTTTCCGAGAGTATATTTAAAAATAGAATCAACAATAAATTTATTTTCTCTGAAAGAATGTCTCCCTTGCTTATTTATCATAGATTCCAACAATACGGCACAATGTGATTGTATTGTATTCAATAAACTTTTTCTTTGTATCCATGGTATGTTTTTTGACATGTGGTCTGTACTTTGTTTTAGTTTTGCTTCGGCATACTTAATAATAGCGTAATCTTTAATGCAGTCTCTGAATTTTTTCATCTATTTTGTCCTCTCTTACCTATTTTATAGTTTTATCATAAACTCCGGTTCTGTAACTACACCATTTATATGGTATTTTTATACTTAATATATTTTAATATTAGATTTACTATTGTTAAATTTTTATATTTTCATATTTTATATGAACGTCGAAAATGAGAAAATTATGAAAATATCACCATTAACAATCCAATATAGCTATAAAACAGCCAAACAAAACATTAATAAAGCGAGTAAATCTTCTGCTATTATAAGTAATAATTTAAATAGTAGTCCTATGTCTGAATTAATCGGACGCAGCCAGGTTGTTTCTTTTTCCGCTTCTAATAAAATTTCTGGCTCTCTTTTTGAACATGAGTGTTCTGAAATGTTCAAAGAAAAAGATCGAATAGTTTATAATAAACAGGATGGAAGTTTAACTCACCAAATTTTCAGGCGTGACGGTACATTAAAAAGACAGGAAGAATATTATCCTAAAGATGATACAGAAATAATTACACGGGTTGATACAGACGGTTCAAAAACCGTAACAAAGAAAACAGGAATGGCAATTTCGTTAGAAAAGTTTAACAGCGATGAACAACAAATTTATTATAGTATTCGCGATGATATAGGTAATGAAAGACAAATTCAAACTGATTATGAAAGAGGAAGAAGAGTTTTTTATTCAAAAAGTCCTGATAAAAAACCGGTTATAAAAGTTCTGGATTTAACAACAGGTACATATGTAACATCCGGTCCTCTTGTTGCGGATAGAGTTTATGATAAAAAATCCGATACATATTTTACGGAAAATATTGTGACCGGAAGAGTTCTAAAAAAAGAAAAATATTTTCCCAATGATAAATTGGAATATTCTGCCGAATATTCGGAAAGAACAGGTAATCTGTTAAAAGAAATAAAATTTGATAAAAAAGACTGCGGTTATATTGAATATACTTATGATGAATTTAAAACACTAAAATCAATAGCTAAAACAATAAAAAACGGAAAAATTCGCCGTGAATTTATATTTGATAATTTTGGAAGAAAAATAATTTCTGATAAAGAATACGGTTATAAAAAAGACAGGTCTCTTGAATATGAGATAACATATGTTCCTGATACAGATATTATAGCTGAAGAAAAGGTTTATCATGATATAAACAGTTATACATTTTATAAATACGGACAAAACCCTAATGTCCCTTTAGAAGCTGCGAAATATGCAAACGGAATTTTGGAAGAAGAATTATCTTATTATGATGATGGTGACAGCATATATTCTTTGCGTAAATATAATCCTGACGGTTCTTATTCCGAAACTTATTATACGCCTGCCGGATATAAAGAAATGTTTATACAGTTTTCATCGGCTAAATTTATGTATAAGAAAACAGAGTATTTCATTAAAAGTGGTATTCCCGCAAAAATTACTGAATTTGACCGCTTCTCAAAAGAAATAAGAGAGTTTTATTTTGATGAAATCACACGTTTAAAGAAAAAATCAGTCATAAAGGATAACAATAATATAATAAAGGAAATAGTTGAATATTATCCTGACGGACAAATTCCAAAAAAGAAAATTTCATATAATTTTGATAGATCATATTCGGAAACTTTATTTGATCAAGATGGTCATGTTAAAAATATTACTCATTTTAATGCTGATGGAACCCGAAAAGTATTTTATGACAGAGATTATTATTCTTCATATGCTCAAAGAACAAGGACAGGTTATAAGACTTCCGATGAAGATTTCTTAAAACATATTGCAGACGTTACAGCAAAAAACGGCAAGTATAATATTTCAGATGATGAATGGAAAAGACTTGCATCTATTTTAGATATTGATAATTATGAAAATCTTAAAAATATGGATAAACAGCTTTATCGAAGACTGGCATTAAAGTTTCATCCGGATCATCAACATGAAACAAAAAATCAGGAATTATATGAAGAATTATTTAAAATAATAAATTGTCTTTATCATACTTGATAATTTAAATAAGTATTTTTAACATATATTCTTAAAATTGTTTTGAAATAATTGAATTTAAACAAACTGATTATATACATTGCAGGAGGTTATAATTTAATTATGCTGCAAAAGTCGACTTTGAGTCATTGACTTCTGGTCAACAATATATTAATATATTTATAACAACAAACAGGAGTAATATATGAACAAAAGACAGACATCCGCGCAGGAAACCAGACGTAAACTTGTAACAGCAGGGCTTGAACTTATTAAAGAAAAGGGCTTTGATGCAATTAACGTTGAAGATATTACAAAAAAAGCCGGAGTTGCTAAAGGAACATTTTATACATATTTCAAACGTAAAGAAGATATTGTTCTTGAGATAAGCAGAGTTCCGTTTGGCGAAATAGCAGAAGAACTGCAAAAAATGGAAGGTTTGGCAATAACAGAAAAGTTATCGCATTATTTTCACCGTTTTATGGAATGTGTTGAATCCTGCGGAATAAATGTTTGCCGTCAATGGACAAGGGATGTTTTAGATCCGAATAATGTTCCTGATAATAAAGACGGGCAAAAATGGAAGTATGATTTTGAAATGCTCAAAGGAATTTTAGAGGAGGCTGTTTCGATCGGCGAATTAAAAAATGATACTCCCATTGAACTTTTGACACATATTATAATCTCTGAACTTTACGGGATGATGACTTGCTGGTGTATGTCAGACGGAAAATTTGAACCGCTTGATTGGACGGACAGGTTTTGCAAAATTCAGATTGATTCAATTTTCAAGCAATATATAAGGAGAATAAATTATGCAGACAGTAAAATTAAATAATGGCGTTGAAATGCCGATTTTGGGTTTTGGTGTTTATCAGGTGCCTGACCACAATGAATGTGAAAGAGTTGTGTCTGAAGCATTAGACGTAGGTTACAGATTAATAGATACTGCACAGGCTTATTTTAATGAAGAAGCCGTTGGCTCCGCTATCAAAAAAAGCGGAATAGATAGAAAAGATATTTTTCTGGTAACAAAAATCTGGATTTCAAATGCCGGCGAAGAAAAAGCGTATAAGTCAATTGATGAATCCTTAAGAAAATTACAGACAGATTATGTTGATTTGCTTTTAATCCACCAGCCTATCGGAGATTACTACGGTACATACAGAGCAATGGAAAGGGCTTACAAAGAAGGCAAAGCCCGTGCAATCGGTATAAGTAATTTTTATCCGGACAGATTTGTTGACCTTTCTCATTTTGTAAAAATCCAGCCTGCAATTAATCAGGTTGAAACTCACGTATTCCAACAGCAAAAACTTGCAAGAGAGGTTATGAAAAAATATAATACCCAAATTATGTCCTGGGGACCTTTTGCAGAAGGAAGAAACAATTATTTCCAAAATGAAACACTAAAAGAAATCGGTGCAAAATACGGCAAATCCGTTGCACAGGCTGCTTTGAGATTTTTAACTCAGGAAAGTGTAATCGTAATACCAAAATCCACCCACAGAAACAGAATGGAAGAAAACTTCAACATCTTTGATTTTGAACTTTCTTCTGATGATTTGGACAAAATCAGAGCATTAGATACAGGAAAGAGTCTGTTTTTTTCTCACTACGATCCTGAAACTGTGGAATTTTTGGCAAATTTTGGGAAATAAATTATGAAAGCGTATATTTTAGAAGAAAAAGGCAAAGCGGGATTTAAAGACATCCCGCTTCCCGAAATAAAATCTTATGAAGCATTAGTCAGAACAACCGTTGTTGCAAACTGCAGAATAGAATTTAAATGCCCTCTGGTCATTAATTCGAGGTCATTGACCTATTATAATAAAATTATCAAAATTATTCATTAATATAAAAGAAAGGATATTGAATATGAAATACAGAAAATTAAGGGATATTGAAGTTAGTGCCGTAGGCATGGGCTGTATGGGATTTTCTCACGGATATGGCGAACTTCCTTCGGAAGAAGAATCAATAAGGCTGATACATAAAGCATTTGATTTGGGATGCACTTTATTTGATACAGCGGAGGCATACGGACCTTATACTAATGAAGAATTGGTTGGAAAGGCCGTTAAACCGTTCAGAGATAAAATTATATTAACTACTAAATTTGTACCGGTATTTCAACCGGGGCAGGAAATTCCCGAAGGAAAACTAAGCAGAAAAGGCATAGAAAATGCCCTGAATGAGTCATTAAAAAGGCTGCAAACAGACTACGTTGATATTTATTATGAGCATAGAGTTCCTTTAGACAGCAATGTAGAAGAAGTTGCAGGCTGGATGGGAGAATTTATAAAAGAAGGTAAAATTCGTGCATGGGGGCAGTCTCAATCTACTGAAGAACAGATAAGAAAAGCGCATGCTGTTACACCTCTTACTGCAATTCAAAGTGAATACTCAATGATGGCGAGAATGTTTGAAAAAGATGTTATTCCGGCTTGTCAGGAATTAAATATAGGTTTTGTAGCTTTTTCTCCCATGGCTTCAGGATTTTTAAGCGGAAAATATAACAAAAATACCGAATATAAAGGCGATGATGTAAGAAGAGTTATTACAAGATTTAATCCTGAAAATGTTGAAAAAAATCAGCCGCTTTTGGATTTATTGCATGCTGTTGCGGATAAAAAAGGCATAACTCCGGCTCAAATTTCTTTAGCCTGGATGCTGCATAAGTATCCTCATGTAGTACCTATTCCGGGTATGAGAAAGGACGCTAGAGTCATTGAAAACCTTGGCGCTGCAGAAGTTGTTTTAACAGATGAAGAATTTAGCAATATTGAAACTGAATTAAATAAAATCACAATTTACGGCAACAGAACCGATGAGGATATCCATAAACTGGGGTCTGTTAAAGCTCTGGATTTTAAAGAAAAATAATAATACAATTTTCAGAATATTATAATTTGATTGTTATGTTAAATAAATCTTGACTAATAGCTGCTATCAGGATTTATGATATATAATGATGAAATTTAAGAAGGAGGATAAATGAAAAAAATATTATTGATTCTCTTACCCGTAATTTTGATAGCAGGTTTTACTCTGCTGTATCAAAAAGTAAACGCAGATGATGGAACAAAAACAGGAGGTCTTATGGATAAAAAGATTTTGATTGCGTACTTTTCCTGGGGCGGAAATACAAGGTCTATAGCTCAAAAAATTCATGCGCAAACAGGCGGTGATATATTTGAAATAAAACCGGTAACTCCGTATCCGAATGACTATAATGAAACAGCATATGGCATTGCTAAAGAACAAAAAGATAAAGGAATTCATCCTCCTATAAATAATATTGATGCAGCGCCTTATGATGTAATATTCGTGGGTACTCCGGCATGGTGGTATACAATGGCCCCGCCTGTTATGACATTTTTAGAAAATAATAATTTTGAAGGAAAAACTATTGTACCTTTTATAACCCATGGCGGAGGGGGCGGTTACACCATTGACAAAGACATGGAAAAACTTGCAAAAGGTTCAACAGTATTAAAACCTCTTGTTGTATACGAGAACGGAGGTCCGGGTATAGATAAAGAAATTAAAAGTTGGATAGATAAATTATAAAAATTATCCGGTATAAAAAAATAACCTCAATATGAGGTTATTTTTTTATAGATTAAATATTTTATACTTCAATATATTCTTTAAGACGTTTGCTTCTGTTTGGATGTCTCAGTTTTCTTAAAGCTTTTGCTTCGATTTGTCTTATTCTTTCACGTGTAACACCAAATAATTGTCCTACTTCTTCCAGTGTTCTTTGTCTGCCGTCATCCATACCGAATCTTAAACGCAAAACATCTCGTTCTCTTGGCGATAATCCGCTTAAAACTTCAGCAAGATCTTCTCTTAAGAGTTCTTGTGCAACGGTCTTAACCGGAGCATCAGCATCTTTATCTTCAATGAAATCACCTAGTCTTGAATCTTCTTCTTTACCTATAGGAGTTTCAAGAGACAAAGGCTCCTGTGCCACTTTTATAATTTCTCTTAATTTAGGTACGGAAATGTTCATTTCAACTGCCAGCTCTTCTTCAGTCGGCTTTCTTGAGAGTTCCTGAGCCAGTTTTCTTGTGACTTTCTTTAATTTATTAATTGTTTCAACCATATGTACGGGAATTCTTATTGTTCTTGCCTGATCGGCAATAGCTCTTGTTATGGCCTGTCTAATCCACCATGTTGCATATGTGGAAAATTTATAGCCTCTTTCATGGTCAAATTTTTCGGCAGCTCTTATTAATCCGAGATTACCTTCCTGAATAAGATCCAGAAACAGCATGCCTCTTCCTACATATTTTTTAGCTATACTTACAACAAGTCTTAGATTAGCCTGCACAAGTTTTCTCTTCGCTATAGCACCTGCATTTCCGCCTTGTATTATTTTCTTTGCCAGATCAATTTCCTGTTCTGCAGTCAATAATTTAATGCGGCCTATTTCACGTAAATACATTCTTACGGGGTCATCAAAGGAAACACCTTTCGGCAGCAGTGCATCAGTAAGATTTACATCCTCATCTTCATCCTCGTCAGTAATATCACCCGAGAACAAGTCCTCATTTTCCATGGTATCAATAATTTTGTTTCTTTCGGAATTAATAATAACATCCATACTGTCGCGGCTTATTGAATCCGGTTCAGTCATTAAAATAATTCCGGAAGATTCAGAAACATCATTTTCCATTGTTTCATCTTCTTCTATTATTCCCACCACCGATAAATCTGAAATTTTCTTCTTGCTCATTAAAATTATTCTCCGACTTTTTGTTTATTTCTAATTTTTTCACGTAACTGCATTTGAAACTGCATTGATTCGATATCATCATCATTAAGTTTTTTATATTTAGATGCTAATTCCCTTTTCTCACAATCAATTTGATATTGTTGGATTTTTAAAGCATTTTCATCAACTACCGCTCTAAAGTCCCGTTCCGAAAGGTTTTTAAAGCTATCTGATATATATATTAAATCTGTTATTATGTCCTTTAATTCATTATCCTCAGCAAATTGTGTATACAGGGCTTGTATTAATTTTTCCACATCATTATTTACCTGATATGATAATTTGTCAATTGCTTCTTTGATAATAATTAAGTTTTTATCTATAAATTTAACATTTTTTATAATTTCTGTCAGATAATTTATGCCTAAATTGCTTTCACCGGTTAAAAACAAGCATAATAAATTTTTTTGTGCTTTTTCATAAATATTTGAAGATTTTGTTACAATTCCTGTAAAATCTTTGTTTTCAACCGTTTTTAACATATTGCTGCGGTTAACCTCCCTAACCAATGCTTTTTCATCAATATTTATTTTTTCAGAAACAAGCTTTATATATTCATTTTGAATTATATTGTTAGGAATTTCCTCAATTAAAGGCATGATTTTTTTAACAAGTTTTAACTTATCTGTTGGAGAAAAGTCGCTTTTATAGTCTTTTAAAATTTGTTCCAGCTCAAAATCAAGAAGAAGCGGTGCTTTTTTTATATATTTTTTGTACTCTTCAATACCGTATTCACGTATATATTCATCGGGGTCTTTGCTGTCAAATGGGGCAATGACTCTTATCTCACAGGTATATTTATCATCCGAAAGTGAGGAATAAGCCTGATCAAATATTTTTAAATTTCCCAGTCCGGTAAATGCTTCTTTTATTACTTCGGTGCTGCGCTGCGTTGCTTTTAAACCTGCTGCATCAGTATCGAAAGCAAGATATATTTTCCGTGATTTAGAGTATTTTGCAATTAATTTGACATGGTCAACTGTTAATGCTGTTCCGCAAGAAGCAACCGCATTTTTAAGTCCTGCTGCCTGAGCTGAAATAACATCAAAATAACCTTCCATTATTACTACAAAGTCTTCTTCTATCATTTTATTTTTTGCTTTATCAATACCATACAGTATACGACTTTTGTTATATAAAACCGTATCCGGTGAATTGAGATATTTGGGGTTTTGGTTTGGTAAAATTGCTCTGGCGCCGAAGGCTATAACATTTCCCGATTCATCCCTGATAGGAATCATAATCCTGTTTTTAAAACGGTCAACATAATCTCCTTTTTCGGTTTTTACTGCCAGCCCCGCTTTTTCATATATTACAGGAGTATATTCGGATTTGAATTTTTTAATTAAATCATCATAATGATTTAGTGAAAAACCGAGTTTGTATTCCTCTATTATTTCTTTTGTTATACCCCTTTTTTCGAGATATTTAAGAGCTTCAGACGCTTCTGAAAGGGTTAATAAATTATTGTGATAATAATTGCAGGATTTATTTAATAAATCTTTTATCAGCTGCTTTTCTTCCGTATACTGTTTGGAATTACCGCTATGAAACGGAAGTTCTATACCGAATTGCTGCGCAAGATCTTTTATTACTTCATTAAAAGACTGGTTATTTATCTTCATTAAGAAACTTATTGCATCACCGCCCTCACCGCAGCCAAAGCATTTGAATATTCCTTTTTGAACATTAACACAGAAAGAAGGTGTTTTTTCGTTATGAAAAGGGCAGCATCCCCAGTAATTGGCGCCTTTTTTCTTTAAAACTACCCTCGATTGGACAACATCAAGTATATCCAGGCGGTTTCTTATTTCATCTATTACTTCATTATATGTTTTATTTTCCGGCATTTATTATTTTAATCCGTTCATTATAGCAAGTTTATACAGGAATTCATCATTATTTTTTTGAGTAAAGGGAGCAGGAAGAAAATTTTCTTCAAATTTGATAAGAACATATCTGTCTGTCATTCCGGAAACGTAATCGCAAACTGTCTGCATAATTTCTTCATCTTCTGAATTTTTATATTTTTTTGTAAGTTCACAACAGTAATGCTCAAACAGTCGTCTTATAACATTCTGTGCTTTATCTTCTTCCAATTTCGCGGGAGAATTATTATAGACATTTTCAAACATCCATTTTCTAAGATTTATAAATTGCTCAAAACATTCATCCGACATTAATATTTTATCTTTTCCGCTGCTGTTTTCAACTATGTCATTAACAAGTTTTGTAATCCTTATTCTGTTTGTTGTTGAAAAGTATTTGATACTTTCTTTTGGCATATCTTCATTTTTAATAATATTTGCTCTTATTGCGTCTTGTATATCATGATTTATGTAAGCTATTTTGTCTGATATTCTTACGACTTGCCCTTCCAATGTTGAAGGCATACACTGATATGAGTGGTTTAAAATTCCGTCTATAGTTTCGCTTGTAAGATTCAGGTTTTCTATGAATTCAACTACTCTTACGCTTTGTTCATTATGTCTGTATCCGTTTGGCATAAGGTCGTTTAAGACTCTTTCACCGCTGTGCCCGAAGGGGGTATGTCCTAAATCATGCCCCAGTGCAATAGCTTCCGTCAAATCTTCGTTTAAATCAAGAGCGCGTGATATTGTTCTTGCTATTTGCGATACTTCAAGCGTATGGGTCATTCTTGTTCTGAAATGATCATCATAAGGCGAGAAAAATACCTGAGTTTTATGTTTCAAACGTCTAAATGCTTTTGAATGCAAAATTCTGTCACGGTCTCTTTGGTATTCCGTTCTTAAAGAACAAGGCTCTTCATATACTTTTCTTCCTTTTGTGCAGCTGCTTTTTGAAGCGTAAGAAGATAAAATTGTATTTTCTCTTTCTTCTATTTTTTCTCTTACGGATTTTTTTGTGGCTTCCATTTTTACATTCCCGCTATATGTAAATTTTAAAAAAAAAATATATCTTTTTCTATTAATTTTATTATTTTACTTTAGATTAATTAATATTCTTATGATTTAAAGCGAAGGCTTCGAAAAATATTTTAATATTGTTATTCAGAATACTTGATTAATAGTTTTTTTTCTTTTATTATCATATTATTGTTAATGCTTGAAAGGATAATAAAATGTCAGTTGAATGCGCAGTATGCGGTAAAAAACCATTAAAAGCTTCAAAACTTTCATTCTCTCATAAACATCATGTTTACAGACAAAGTCCTAATCTTCAATCTGTAAAGGTTGTTGAAAACGGTACTGTTAAGCGTATTAAAGTTTGTACTTCTTGTTTAAGAGCAGGTAAAGTAAGAAGAGCTGTATAATTTGTTTTAATTAGTTTAAAATACCCGTTTGCTATAGCAGCGGGTATTTTTATGCTGCATATGGAGTAGAAGATGAAGATAATATTGATTTTAATGTTTCAACAGTATCTTTATTTAATTCTCCTTTATCAGCTTTTTGTTCTAATATACTTATTGCTTCTTTTTCGGACATCGGTGTTTTATAGCTTCTTTGTTCTCTTAATGCGGAATATATGTCTGCTGTTGTAAGAATTTGTCCTAAAATATCGTTATTTTGTGTGTTGTGATGATTTTTAACTAAATCTAAAACTCTTTTATTCATGCCTGTATTAGATAATAACTCATAGCCTAATTGAGAATGCAGGTCCATGATTTCTTTTTCTTCTGCTGTCAGCATGTCAGGTTTTTCCAAAATTTCTTTTGGTATTAAGACTTTTCCAAAATCATGAAATACGCAGGCTTGTTCCAAAACTCGTTTATCAGCTTGTGAAAGATTCATTTTATCGGCAATTTGCAGCGCATATGCAGTTGTTGTTGTTAAATGAGAGTTCGATATTTTCGATATATTTTCAGGATGAGCCTGAATAGCAATTCCCTTTGAATTTAGTATATCTTTTATATTAGGATTTGTGTTTATAAGAAAATTTAAATATTGGGGATTTAAATATGCTTTTAAAAGCTGCTTAGGTGAATATATCTCACTAACCGGAACGGATGTATTAGGATTAATATAGCTTTTTTGCGGTGCTTTAACATACAAATCTTTTTGAAAACCGGATATTATAGGATTAGTTGCCTTTTTTGTTCTCACAGTTTCCGGTGTTTTAATATTTTTTGATTGTAATATATTAAATTGTTCCGTATTATTACTTACCTTCAGCATAAAAACCTTAAACAAAACCTACCCTATGATAATATAAAGTATTTTTTAATAGTAAAATTGCCTTATAATTTTTTTATTTTAATATTAGTACATAAATTTTTTAGTTTTATTAAAAAAACAGAAAAAATATCATAATAAAACCTTGACTTTATATAAAAAAGGAAGAAAAATAAATATAATGTTATAAAATTATGTTATTGTGGAATAAGATTAAGGTTAGCATCTACAAACAGTTAAATAATTAAGGAGAATATTGATGTACTCAAAAGAAGAACTTGCGGAATTGATTATTAAAAATCCCGAAGAGTATAATTCTTATAAAAAAACAATAGAAGATGAACTCGATTTAACAGAGCTCGATTTTTCAAATGTAACTCTGGAAGAAATAGATTTTACAAATACGGAATTAGCAGGGACTTCATTTATTGATGCTCATTTGTCAAATTGTAATTTTACCGGAAGTGATTTGAATGCAGCTGATTTTACGCGCGCAAATATTGTAGAATGTGATTTTTCGGAATGTATATTAAACGGTACTGATTTTAGTTATTCAACGGTAAATTATTGTAACTTTACGGACGCGGATATGGCAGGATGTATAGTAAAAGAAGCTGAATTAACTGATTCGGATTTTTCTGCAAGCTTAAATCTTTCTGCTACACGTGCGGATGATACTACGATATGGCCGGATAACGATTTATTACCTGATGATTTTGATACAAACTATGCAAAAGAAGATGAAGAAGACGAAGAAGGAAATGCGATTTCAGAATATTAAATTATAGTTTAAATTAATTAGTAAAAGACAGGTTTAAAAAAGCCTGTCTTTTAGAATTTCCAGACAGAATTCCAAGACCATTTGTTATAAAGTACTATGCTGTATTATATATCTGAAAAATTATCTTTCAAAATATTTTCAATTTTTTCTATACCTTCATATTTATTTTTGGAATCATATACTTTAACAAGCTTAATGTATTTTTTTATTCCTTTTACATAACCTTTTGTTTTGTTATCAATATATTCTATTTTTTCAAGACAATTTATAAAACTATCTATTGCTTGGTTCCATTTTTTTAATTTTATATATGAAAGTCCTTTTAAATAATATATTTCAGCGGAATCATTTCCGTTTTGTATTTCCTCTGTGCAATTTGCAATAGCATCTTTATAGTTTTTTAATTTATACTGTAATTCAGCTATATTGTAATTAACTTCATATACAAAAGAATATATATTTATTTCTTCGGATTCTTCAAAATCTTTAACAGCACCTTTATAATCACCTATAAGCTGTTTTATTTCTCCTCGTTTATAATAATTATCCTGTCCTGCAGGTTTGATGCCATATGGGTAAATTTCTATTAGCCGGCTGTATACATCTATAGCATCTTTGTATTTTTTTGTTTCCAACATTAATTTAGCAATATTATCTGATAATAATAATGCTAAATTATCATATTCCATTACTACTGTATAATCTTTTAATGCTTTTTCTATATCTCCTGAATCACGATATACTCCAGCTCTTAACAAATAATAAAACATATCTTCTTTTAGGTCTATAGCTTTTGTATAATCTTCAATCGCTTTTTTATATTCGTTTCTCAAATAGTAATATCTTCCTCTCGCAGCATAACTCCAACTTTTTTCAGGATTTTTTAATATTATTTCATTTAATTCGTTTAGCGAAAACGGTTTTATTTTTATATCACTGAACCTTAGTCTTTTTAATTCTTCTTTACTTATATTGAAATCAATATTTCGTTCTTGAGCCCATTTTCTTAGTTCTTCATTGCCGAGAAATACCATATAATTGGGGGATATATCGTAAAGATTGCGTATATATACTAAATATTTATTATCGTATGTTTTATCATCATTTCTCTTATAAAGAGCATAGTCATCAAAAGTAAATATTCTTGATCTATTTCTATATTCTTCTTTCTCACGTATCTTTTCCGTATAATACTCAAGAGCTTGTTTAGAGGGATGGCTATAATCATATAAATACAAGATATTTGAAAAATTTTTGTATAAATCTATAGGTAATTTTATCATTCCATCATATTTATATACTATTAAAGATATTTTGTCTGATACATATGATATTTCCCTATTTCTTTTCATCTGCTTTATATGATCACAATATGAAATAAAGTAATCAGTAGTAATATATTTATATAACCACAATAAGATTGGCGCAAAGAATATAAGCAATGCAACTACATTTGATATATTAATTATTCCCCTTTTGTTAAAAAACGAATTTAATATATATCCAACAAGAAAAATACATATTAAAATTATGGTTTTAACATATGAATATATAATTGCGTAGTGGTTTAAAAAGAATTCATTATCAGATACAGGTCCGCCCAATATTAAAGCCATAAGAAATAAAAATAACCCTGTAAAAGTTGCAAATAAAAAAATCAACAAATTATAACTTGTTTTGTTTCTAATTCTAAAAAAAATATAAA
>CALUSW010000019.1 GCA_944323535.1 Candidatus Gastranaerophilales bacterium
AAGCCTCTTGATTAAATGGTGGAGCGTAGGGGACTCGAACCCCTGACCCCGACACTGCCAGTGTCGTGCGCTACCAGCTGCGCTAACGCCCCTTATTCTATTTTAAATATTCCAATGTAGCAACCTGCCCGCCGGGACTGTCTTGTAATTTTTGCGATAAACGGGTTTTCTACCTGCTCGCAATCGCTTATCGTGAATTCTTCCCCGGTCATAATAATCATATATAAAATGTTAAATAATATCAACAGGGTCCACATCAATAATTAACTTTATATCATCTGCGGCAGAAGTATTTTTTATAAATGTCGATATAAGATACTGTCCTTTTTTCTGCATTTTATTTTTTATCACAATTTGAAAACGGTATTCGGAATTTATTTTATGCATTATACATTTCATTGAACCGTTTACTTCAATATATTCAGTCAGATTAATTTTATCTATCTGCCTGCGGAGTCTGTTTGCTATTTCATTTGCGCATATTGCAGCTCTTTCTTCATCATTAGAAGAAACTACTATTTTTATAATTTGGCAGAACGGAGGATAATCAAAGTTTTCACGTCTTATAATTTCATTGTTATAAAAATCCTGATAATTTTGTGATTTTGCATCTTTTATTGCATATAAATCAGGATTATATGTCTGAAATATAACCCGGCCTTCCAGTGCCCCTCTTCCGGCACGTCCTGCTACCTGCATAAGCAGCTGAAAGCCTCTTTCTGAAGATCGATAATCGGGAAGAGAGAAACTTATATCGGAATCTATAACCCCGACAAGAGTGACATTTCTATTATCCAGTCCCTTAGCTATCATTTGTGTGCCTATTAAAATATCAATCCCGCCTTTTTGAAATCTGTCTAATATATCAATATATTTGAACTTAGAAGATAATATATCAGAGTCTATTCTCTCAATTCTGGCTTCAGGGAAAAGTTTTTGGGCAATAGTTTCAATTCTTTGTGTACCTGCGCCGAGCATTTTAATTTCGGGCGAGCCGCAAGCGGGACACAATTCGGGTGCCGGCATCGATATATTGCACCAGTGGCATTTTACCGTTTTATCATAAGCATGATATACCATAGGGATATCGCAATGAGGACATTTTATCACTTCGCCGCATGTTCTGCATTGAACACTGGTAAAAAAACCGCGCCTGTTCATTAATAAAATAGTCTGCTTTTTATCCTTCAGAGCTTGATTTACAGCGTTAACCAGCGTATTGGAAAATATAGTACGTGTTTCTCTATAGAATTCCTCGCGCATATCAACTACTGTTACTTTTGCAAGTTCTGCATTATTAAACCGTTTTTTTAATGTTATAAGATTTTTTGTTGAAAGAGCATTAAAATATGAGCTTACATCAGGAGTTGCACTTCCCGCAAGCAGCAAGGCGGAATTTATCTCACAGATTTTTTTTGCAACCGTTCTCGCATCATATCTCGGCGCAGGCGAGGTCTGCTTGTATGTATTTTCATGTTCTTCATCAATAATAACAAGTCCTATATTGTTTAAAGGTGCAAATATTGCAGATCGTGCGCCTATAATAATTCTTATTTGATTTCTTCTTAATTTATTCCATACATCATATTTCTCACCTTCTGAAATACTGCTGTGCCATATTGCAATTTCATCAGGATTAAAACGTTTTATTAATCTTAAAGTCAACTGTGACGCCAGTGCAATTTCAGGCGCAAGAAATAATACGTTCCTGCCTTCGTCCAAAACCTTTTTTATTGCCCTGAAATAAATTTCGGTTTTGCCTGACCCTGTTACACCGTTTAGAAAAATTGGACCTAAATCCTTTTTATCCATTTTTTCGCAAATTATATCAAATGCTGTCTGCTGTTCTTTTGATAACGGAGGGAAATCATCTTTTTCAATATTTTTAAATACATTCAACGGATCTCTGTAAACCGGTTTTTCCGCAATATTTACATAGCCTTTTTCAAAAAGTTTTAAAATGGTTGCTCTTGTTGTTCCGGCTTCCTTTTCAAAACCGATAAGCGGAGTTTCTCCAAGCTCCTCTAATTTCTCCAGTATTTCAAGCTGCCTTGAAGCTGCGCCTTCTTTAGAGATAAAAATTATATATTTTTCAAATTTTTCTTTTGGTATATTTTTAGCATTCTCTTTTAGAAATTTCATCGGAATTGCAGCCTGAATAACGGTATTTATATCACAGCAGTAGTAATTAGCAATCCAATCAAGCATTTTAAGATAGTCAAGCGAAAAAACAGCCCGTCTGTCTATAATTCTTATAATTTCTTTTGCTTTGATATTTTCTTCCAGATAATTTGAAAACCCTGCAACAAAAGCAATAATATTATTCTTTCTGTGCCCGAAAGGAACAAGAACCGCTTGTCCTATTTTTATTTCCGATTTTAAATGCTGAGGAATTATATAAGAGAAAGTTCTTGCTCCAAGATTTTTTACATCAACAATACACAGGGCATATTTATTTGATATGCCCTGCTGCGTTGTATTTTCTGTTATTTTTAAATTATCCTTCATTAATTATTCTTCTTCAACCGTTAAAAGTTCCTGCATTGCTTCTTCCACCGCATCTTTTAAGATAACAAGATTGTCAGGCGAAACGGTTACGCCTTTTTTTGTAGGAAGCCAGTTTGCTCCGTCATCGGTTGTATAGTAAATTCTCAAATCAAGATATTTTTTCTCTTTATAAGAATTAATACTTATTTGAAGCTGTTCAGTTGCATTTCTCGGAATTGTAGCTAATATTTTTGCTTCATCTGCCATTTTTTATACCTTTCTATATACCTAATGTTGTTTTATAATCGGGAATTTCGAATACTCTTGTATCTGCATCTTTATCGGTAAATTTCAGATACTGACGCATTGATTCTTCTTTAGCATTATTGTAATAATCTTCGGAAATAATTGCAAGATATTGTTCGCTTAAAGCTCCCGAATAATGCCCTAAAGTTCTTGCATAGTTTTCAATATCTTCCTTAGAACTTCCTGCGCCGTATGCTTTTGTTTTTGCATCCGTACCGGAGGGTCTTATTTCTATAAATTTATCCGTAAATTGCAAAAATGTACCGTCTCCTACAAATTTTATATCAATAAGATTATCAAAGTTCAGATTATTGAATGTGGAATTTAATATAGTTTTGACATCATCAAGAGAAATTTTTCCGTCAAAATGAGCGAGCGCCATAGCAAGATAGAATAAATCATTTTTCGTTCTTAATGCTTCTCCGTCTTTTTTTGCCTGTGTCAGTTTTACAATATCGGGCTCAGACTCGTTATAATATGATATGTCTTCTCTTATATCATATTTAGCAATAATTTCATTGATTTTAAATATCTCATCAAGAGCGGCGGAAAGCGTTTTATTTTCTTTTTCAAGCCTGGCGGCAAGTGCGGAAGCAACAATAATGGCTTCAGAAGCGCTTTTTTCTCTCATCGCAACAGCAGCTCTGCCTGCTTTTGATTTAATAAGCTCCTCTGCGCCGATAATCATTCCGCCCGATTCTTCACCGCCAAATACCATTCTCGGGTTTTTGCCGAGGTTTATGTCATTTCCGAAAACATCCGTAATAATAACATCTTTTTCAGGATTATCAAGGATTTGTTTTTCAACTTTTTTCATTATATTGGCAATTTCTTTAAATCCGACCGGAACATTAACAACTTTAACCCCGTTAACTTTTGCCCATTCATCCCAGGACTTTGCACTTGCAGTTGTTTTAATAATAAACCGCGGATGTTCATGCCAGCGGTTTGCAGCTTTTAACTGCTTTGCCCAAAAATCCATTATAAGCAAAAATGACTGATTTGCCGTATATACGCATAAAATACGGTCATCATTTAATTTTGTGTAATTTATACCGGTTTTATCCAAAAAGTCTTTTGATTTTTCATTTTCTATCTGGCATACCGTCAAACGGTCATGATCGGGGTCTGTTATTAATACAACCGTTCCCGCAGGGTAATTTTTAAGTTTTTCGCCGTAGTTCAAAGTATCAATAACGGGGAAAAAGATTTCGCCGTTTTTATTTTTTGCGGTTACTGTTGCATCAACCGAATAATCGTAAAAACATTTATTGCCCTCAGGATCCGTATCATACTTGCCTATACCGTGGAAAAAAGGGTCTTCTTCTATATTCATCCATACAAATTTATCACTTATATTAAAAGCAGAAAGAAGCTTGCTTAAAGTTTTGTATGCACTGCCGCCAACATTTTCTATTACAATTTTTTCTTTCAAGTTATTAATTAAATCAAGATTTTCTTTATTTGCAACTCCGTTTTCAAGATATTCTTTATATAAATCAATACCGTTATTAATTGTTTTCATAAAACTTTCATTTATCAAAGCGTCATCGGACTTTGCAATTTTAATTTCATATTGTCCGTCTTTTCTGACTTTTTCAAAAATCTCTTTTATTTTATTGACAAATTCCATTGATTCTTCGGGAAGATACTGGCTGCCTTGGGAGTTTAAATCTTTAGTTGCATTTTTAACACTTATGCCGTGGCTTGAGGTTATATATTCCCCTCCGAGCAAATCAAGTTTAAACGAAAGAAAAGAAGCAAGCCATATCGGCATGGTTTGTCTTTGATATGTTGTAAGGGTTTCAATACCTTGAGCCGCCTGCACTCTTGCTATTAAGTCAAGAAATTTATCCGAATTATATCTTACCTCTCTTCCCGCCAGTTTTAATAATTTTTTGCCCTGATATTTTTCTTTTGCGGCAAGAGCTTTTGCATATGTTGCAAGCATTATTCCCATAATATTAATAGGAAATCTTACATCATAGGGGAACAATATATTTTGTGGTCCTCTTATACCTGCCGTAGAAACCGCCGCTTCTTTTTCATAATTTTTAAGCCAATTATCAAGATTTAAACCCTCGGGATTTTTATTTGCGTCATAAGGAAGAAGATGTTCTTTTTTTAAAGTAAAAGTAAATTCATTTTTATTATCAATATCTATATATTTGTTATTTTTTATATACTCCGGTGTATTTTCTCTTACGGAGTTAAATAATTCCTGTTCTAATGTTTGGCTGTTCATAACTATCTCCTTAAAGAAATTTTCTTTAAAATAATACTAAACAAAAAAACTAATAACAATATGTAAGTTTTTATTTTGTCCGAATAAAATTTCACGATAATCCAGAATGGAGAAAACTAAATTTTAACAGCGGTATATTTCGGACATTTTATAATCTTGACTTAGAGCCGCTATCAGGGTGTAAACTTTATATGTAAATTATATGAGGAAAACTTTATGAAAAAAATCTTTTCTTTATTACTTCTCTTTGCAGCAATAGTTATAATAGGAGATAAAAGCATGGCAAACGAAGTTCTGACAAAAAAACAGCAAAATATTGTAAAAATTTCTTCTTACACAGCTTCCGGTGATTTAAAAAATCTGGAAACTGCGGTAAAACAAGGGTTGGATGAAGGTTTAACAGTAAACGAAATTAAAGAGGTTATGATTCAATTATATGCATACTGCGGATTTCCGAGAAGTCTGAATGCTCTTTCAACACTTCAAAAAGCGGCTAAAGAAGGAGATTACAAATCCGGTAAGGAAGGTAAAGTTCTCGCAGCTGATGCGGATAAAAATGAAATAGGCGAGAAAACCCAGACAGAATTGGTTGGATTCCCCGTAAAAGGCGAAGTATATGAATTCGCTCCGGCTATAGATTCGTTCTTGAAAGAACATTTATTTGCAGATATTTTTGCAAGAGGTGTATTGACTAATCAGGAAAGAGAAGTTGCGACGATTGCTGCTTTATCAACTCTTGACGGCGTTGCACCCCAGCTTGCCGGTCATATACAAATCGGTAAAAATACGGGATTAAAACAGGAACAGGTTGATGAAATACTTAAAATAACAAGTTCAATTCCTAAAGCCGGTCCGTTTGGGCTTGGCAGTGAAAATACAGCATACGCAAAATATTTTATCGGTACAAGTTACCTGAATCCGCTTACAACAGACGGCGTTGCAAGTGCTAATGTTACATTTGAACCCGGCTGCAGAAATAACTGGCATATTCATCATAAAGGCGGACAAATTCTTTTGGTAACTCAAGGCAGAGGATACTATCAGGAATGGGATAAGCCGGCAAGAGAACTTAAAGCAGGTGATGTTGTTAATATTCCCGAAGGTGTAAAACACTGGCATGGTGCAGCAAAAGACAGCTGGTTCTCGCATATAGCCATTTCAGTACCGGCTGACGGAACTTATACCGAATGGCTTGAAGAAGTAAATGATAAAGATTACGGTCTTTTAAAATAAAATTTTTATAAAATCCTGCTGATAGTTATAATTTCTGTTAAAATTAAAACTCAACAGCAGGATTTTTATTATCAGAAAGGAAATAAATATGGATTTGAAAGAATTTTTAGAATATATGAAAAGCGGGAAAAGAGTTGATGCAGATTCTGAAATATTTGAAATGTTTCATTATTACAGTCAGGAAGCACTCAAAATTACTATGGAGCTTAATAATAAGTATCATACACCCGAAGAAATAGTTAATTTGTTTTCCAAGCTTACTTCAAAACAAGTTGATAAATCTTTTCGAATGTTTCCTCCTTTTTATACCGATTGCGGTAAAAATATAACCGTAGGCAAAAATGTATTCATTAATTGCTGCTGCAAATTTCAGGATCAGGGCGGTATCGATATCGGAGATGGTTCCCAAATTGGTCATAATGTAGTAATAGCAACTTTAAATCATGATTTTAATCCTTACAACCGCGCCTCTATAATTCCAAAACCCGTAAAAATAGGCAAAAATGTCTGGATAGGGGCAAATACAACAATTCTGCCCGGAGTGACTATAAATGACGGTGCCGTTATCGGAGCCGGGAGTATTGTTACAAAAGATATACCTGAAAATACACTTGCTTTTGGCAATCCTTGCAAGGTAATACGAAAATTATAATTTTTACCTTGACAATAGTTAGATATCTAACTATAATAAAAATATAAAAAGAAAGGTATAAAATGAAACAAGCACTTTTTCTTATATCAAGGCTACATGAAAAAGGTAATCGTTTTATAGTCGACATGCTTAAAAAAAATGGTATGCAAGAGCTTGTGCCGAGTCATGGCGATATCCTTTCAGTGTTATATCACAATGAAAAAGCAACTATGAAAGATATTGCAGATAAAATTCACAGAACAAAGCCGACAGTTACCGTTCTTGTGGATAAACTTGAAAAACTTGATTTTGTAAAACGGGTTAAATCATCTGATGATAACAGAATAACTTATATTGTTTTGACTGAAAAGGCAAAACAATTCAGAAAGGTATTTGAAAAAATTTCAGATGAATTGAATACAATGTTCTATAAAAATCTATCGAAAGAAGAAGCTTTAAAATTAGATGAAATTCTTGTGAAAATGCTATAAAAATTTTTACACAAATAGTTAGATGTCAAACAAAAAAGGAGGCAAATTATGACTAACTACAAAAATGCAGAAATTGGCAAAATATCGGAAATTGTAAATCAAGAGAACGGAAAAGTATTCTTACATGATATTCTCGGACTTACAAGCTGCGAAATTTCTTTAAATTCAGTTCCTAAAGGTTTTAAAGTTCCGTTTAATCATAAACACATACAGAATGAAGAAGTTTATATAATTTTGAAAGGGAACGGTATTATTACTATTGATAATAATCAAGTAAATGTAAAAGAAGGCTCGGTTGTAAAAATTAAACCTGAAGCATCAAGAACAATTGAAAATACATCAGAAGAAAATTTTCAATTTATTTGTGTACAGGCAAAAGAAAATTCTCTTGAACAATTTGGTTTAAGTGATGCACAATTATGCTGATTATTTTACGTTAGCAGCCGGAACTATATAGTTCCGGCTATATTTTTTGCAAAACTAACTTTGTAACAAAAAATAACATTTATTTATAAATAGTCAAAATTTATTTATCTTATGCGTTATCTATTGCATAGCAAGGTAATTATGCAGCAGATGATAATATATAGAAATCAAAAAAAAATAAAAAAATTAGTTGATTTAATGAACATGATTTGGGGGCTTTAGGAAAATATGGCTTCAAATATCGGTTCTCAACTTGTATCAAAATTAGGTTCTGCAAATTCAAGAATACCACTGGCAGCAAAAGATATTTTTAACAGTGCCGGATATACTTATTTTTCTTATGATGCGGGAGGAAGTATAGAAGGTAAAGACAGATTTGTAGATGAAGTGGGCACCGGTGCTTTATGGTTGTTTGGTATCCCTGTATATAAAAAACTTATAGATAAAACGTTATTTAAAAAAGCCGGAATTTCTCCTGAAGTAGATGTAAGAGTGGTTAAAGATTCAAGCTATTTACAGCAGGCGTTAAAAAATGCACCTGATTCCAAGATATTTCAGGAATTAAAAAAAGCAGGTGAAAATGTATCTAAAACAAAAAATCTTACTTTGTTAAAATTTGCATTATCATTAGCTCTTACAATGGCTTCATATTTTGCTTTGACAAAATTTAAGCAGAATATGACAAAGAAGAATATAGAAAAAGAATTTTTGAAAGAACATTCTGTTAAGAATGATAATATTATGAAAAATAATATTTATCAGGATAGTCCGGTATTTGCCGAATTTAATTCATATAAAAAATATTCTCCGTCTTTTGGTTCTGCCGCAATGGTTAAAAAAGCGGAAGAATTTATGCTCAATCCTATAAAGAATATGTTATTTCTTGATATGTGTATTTCAGGGCAAAGACTTGCAAATGCCAGAACAGACGGTGAATTTAAAGAATATGCAATAAAAGAAGGATCCTTTTTATTTTTTGTATATGGTGCTGATAAGGTCATAAAAAAAGCTATTGATAAAATATCCCAGAAATTTTTAAATTGTCCGATTAAACTTGATGCTAAATTTTTAACTTCCGGTCTGGCCGAGCAAATATTAACAAAAAAAGAATTACAGAATGATATAAAAACTTTCTCGGAAAAATTAGCTGGGAATAAGGATAATACAGCTTTTTATGATTTTATATTTAATAATCCGGATAACATTGTTGTAAAAGCAGCAAAAAAATCGGGTATAATCAGTACAATAAAGGATTCAAACGGCAATTTAAAAACAGATACAAGAAAATATATAGATCCAAAGCAAATTAAAGATTTAGTTCAAGATCTTATTGATTTTATAAATTCCGGTTCAAAGGCGAAAAATACAAATAAATATTTGAAAAAAGTAAAATCATTAAAGGTAGGAACAACTCTTTTAAATGTTGCTATCTGCTGTTTTTCGCTGGGCTATCTGGTACCTAAGATAATGTATAATTACAGGCAAAAAAATCAGAATGGTAAAAATGATTTTCATGTAAAAACGAAGTATGAAAAAGAATTGGCATCGAAACAAGCAAAATCACTTTAAATAAATTTGATATTATGTTATAATAATTATGTAAAGGAGTGTAAGGTTAATGTTATCATCATATTTGGCAATGCAAAATGCCATTCTGGCAAGAAATATGGCAGTATCGGGAATGATGCGGGCTTCTGATAGTATGATGTCACAGGTAAATTTCGGCAACAGTCAGCCGTTGAAACCTTCTTTTGCGCAAGCTTTGGCTGCGGATAAGGCAGAACTTCAAATAAAAGCAGATGAAACAAAGATATCAGTTCTGCAAAAAATAATAGATGCTATTAATAAAAAACTTGGTAAAGATATAGAACGTTCAACTCCTAAATATGCGGGAGTCGACTATAAAGCCTAATTTTTTATAAAAATTTGTGATTTTATCGGTTCGTATGATATAATATAATCTAGTGTCGTATTAAAGTGAAAATTCGACATTTCCACTTTAATACTCACCTTTTCAATATGCCGCTCTCAAAATTTCACTCACGCAGCTGGCTTATCGTGAAATTTTGTTCGGACAATCTTTCTGCGAAAGGTAGTTGTAAATGCCCAGAAAATCAGAAAAACCGATTTCATTAAAGTTTTTATTTTTTATAACAATTGTGGTTGTTGTAATTATTTGGTACATATCCTTGCCTAACGATATTAAAAAAATCAATAAAAGCAAGACCTTTGATGAAATGTTGGAATATTCAAATGCCGGCAGCTATTCACGCATAAAAACGGAAGAAAAAAAATCTGAAAATATTCCGCAAAACCCTTTAGAAACAGTATCAACTGAGCCAGTCAGAAAAAGTACAACTAAAAAACAAACGGCTGTAAGACAAAATACCGTAAAACAAGTACAATCAGTTAAGCAAAATAAGCAGGATGAATATGATGAACTTCTTAATTCATTATGTTTATATCCTGCTAAAAGTATTCATTCCGTTGAAATAATAGTTAACAAAATACTAAAATATAAAGGTTATCCTGAAAATACAATAAAAGTCGTACCTAATACTCCCGATCAATCAAAAGCAAAAACTCAGGGCAGCTATATGGCAGCCGCTTTCGAATTTAGTTCCGGAAATATGTTAATAAGTGAAACATCCGTATATAAACTAGATATAAAAGAAGTTATTGCGATAATTGCACACGAACTGGATCATTTCGATAAAATAGCTAAAGTATGTAAATCAATGGGTGTTCCTGCATTTAAAGCTTTTATGAAGGAAAATAAAATTGAAATAAACGATGTGTTCTGGACCCGTTCAAGTGTTTATGCCGATATAAATAATTTTGATGCGCAGTATTATAAAGATGCCCTTGAACGTTTTGTGGGACAGACTGATTTGGAACTGTTAAGCTCTTATGCCGATTTTTACAGAATAGCGGAAAATATGAGAAATCCTTTGGAAATAAGTGCTTATGAGGTATCTGATTACATATATGATTTTTATAAACTTCCTGTTTCGATAGGACCCATGCAGAGTCTAACAAGGAAATTTAATTCGGTAGATTGGGCAATATATGATGCAATATCTTCTGATCCTATATTAAAACGTGAAAGAATTGCATTATTTGATTACTTTTTTATGACGGCTATTGTTGATACGTTCCCGAATTTCAGCCGGATACTTGATAATTGTATTCAGGAAAAAAACGGAGATTTGACTGATTTTTGGCTGGCATTTGAAAGAACCATTCCTAATTTTTATAGGAAAGGACAGTTTGATGCTCAAACTTATAAAATATTGATGACATTACTTGATACTACCGAAAAAGAAGCAAAAAACGGTATTAGTGATAATCAGGCTGCGGATGCAATAAAAAATAAGATTAATACGCTTCTTTCAAATATAGTTTATCCTAATGCCATAAAACATATTCGTGCATATTCTCTTGATTATCTTCAGTTTATAAAAGAAAAAAATATATCAAGCCCTTCTGACGAATTAAAATATATAATTACGCTTCTTTGTATTGACAATGATTTAAGAGCCAATGTTTTGTATAATGATTTTTCGCTGTATTATTTGAAAATACCGGAGGAACTTGTAAAGTTATATAATATAAAAGAAAAAAGCCGGCGGTTTCATTTTATATTTAAAAATCCGGCATTTATATCAATGTTAAAAGAAAAACAAAGCACAAACAGCCGTGTAACGGAACAGTCTTTATTGATTGATTTGCTTATGCAAAACAGATTAGTTGTAAAAATTACAGGTTGATTAAACAGCAGCTATTTCTTTTGTATACCATACAGATTATGTATTTGTTTGTTAAATACTTCCAATATGCAGCAATTTGTGTTTTAATTGACATATATATTTTCTGAGAATAGCGCTATGATAAAGATTTTCAAAACAGAAGAAAATAAAAAGCTTTCAAGACTTAGTATCAGTGAAGCTGTATCAGGTTCATGGTTTAGCCTTATAGACCCTAATGAAGAGGAAATCAAGCAGGTTTCTCTTGTTCTTGGATTGGATGAAGACTTTCTTTTGAATTCTTTAGACCTTGATGAACGTTCTCGTATAGAAATATCAGACGGGAATATCCTTATAATTACAAATCTCCCGATAATGACGGAAGACGGGTGTTTTGATACGTTACCGCTTGGTATTATACATACTCCTACATCTATTATTACTGTTTGTTCAAGAGATAATAATATACTTTCTTCTTTTAATGAAGCAACTTCATATTCTTTTGATACAAGAAATAAAACCGAATTTATGCTTAAAATATTATATCGTTCCGTAAAATTCTTCCTGAAATATCTGGATATAATTAACAGGACTACGGATAATATAGAAAATGAACTTCAAAAAGCAACAAATAATAAGGCATTATTTCAGTTAATGGAAATACAGAAAACTCTGGTTTATTTTTCAACCGCTTTAAAAGATAATGCAATAGTGCTGCAAAAAATAATGAGGATGACGCAGTCTTCTTCATTAAATCATTTAAAAAATACGGAAGAAGATATAGATCTTCTTGAAGATGTAATTATTGATACTAAGCAGGCAATAGAGATGGTTGATATGCATAGAATGATTTTAGAAGCTATGATGGAAGGTTTTGCTTCCATAATTAACAATAATCTCAACCTTGTAATGAAATTTCTGGCGGCTATGACTATTATAATGTCCATCCCTACCATGATAGGCGGTTTATGGGGAATGAATGTTAAAGTTCCATACGGAAATAATCCATACGGTTTTTTGATTGTTGTTGCATTATCAATAATAACTTCTATTGCGGTTGTATTCTATTTTAGAAAAAAAGGTATGTTTTAAATTAAAACGGCAGGTGATTTGATTGAATAACGGGTCAATATTAATAATAACAAATGAACTGGATAAGGGCAGACAAATCTCGGAAAAAATTAAACTTTTGCGAGAATGTGATACCGTAAGGATTGTTTCATATATTGAAGCAATATCGGTTTTAAATTCAACACAGCCCGCTTTAATACTTATTTATTGTGCAAATAGCGATTCCGTCGGAATTGTTAAAGAAATTCGCGCTATAAAATCACTTGATAAGGTGCCTATTATATTTATAATGGATTCGCTTGTTGAAGAACTGTTGTTTTATGCTTTTGATAACGGAATAGATGACTTTTTCTTTTTATCGGATCCGGATTCAATAATTTTAATGCGAATATTTTTGACCTTGCAAAAATCAGTTCTTTATAAACAAATTGATATTGATAATGAAATATTAGTATCGGCAAATATAATAGATAAATACACTGGTATATATGTAAAAGAGCAGGCGCCTGTTGCTCTTAGAAATTTTTTTAGTAAGAGTCTTGAAGAAAATCTTGAAAATACAATATTTATGTTTTTAAAACCTGTTGCAGTTGAAAAAAGAAGACTCAATATGAATAAAATTGCAACAGTAGTAAAATCAATTCCCAGAGGAAATGATATAGTAGCATACGGTAAATATTCAGGATTTTATTTATTGCTGTATAATGCAGGTATTTCTGGGGCAAAATCAGTTGCAGCCAGAATTAGAAATGCACTTAGTGATATTTGCAAAATTTATGCCAATGCTTCAGAAGTTACCGCTTCTTTTGAAGAAATGGAACCCATTCTAACCCAAAGCTTGAAAGACCAGATAGCTGCCGGAATAGAATTTAATTATCTTCATGATTTGAATGTTTCTGAAGCTGCGGAAGTTATAGAAATAAAAGATGAAAACGGTAAAAAATTCAAGGATTTTAAAAAAGAGTTCTTTAATAATTTTGAAAAAATTGTAGCACCGGTCTTTTATCAATTTCAGACAAAGTTTTCAGATAAGCTGCCGGAGGCTGAAATAAAGTCGGAAATAAATGAGAATAAGAGTGTTTTCTCAATTTCTCAGGAAAATATAAAAAGTGAGCTTATAATAACATATCCTGCTTATATTAAAGCCATAATAGACATTAATCATTATGAAAATAATAATCCTCCGATAGTAAGAAGATTAACCTATGATATTGAAGAATTATCCGAAGAAAAATTAAGTTCACTGTTAAATACTGTAGTAAACGAATTTACAAATAATCTAAGTCTTAATAAAATATACACTCCGGAATAAATTATGAACATGAAAAATAAACTGCTGATTTCATCATCAGCAAAACAAACAATAAAAGAATCCGTAATCCTTGCGTCCGAGCTTTGTACCGGCATTGAGATAAGCAGGCTGCCTTTTTATAAAGATAAAAATACAAAAACAGATGACGTAATCAATAAGTTAAAAAATGATTTAACCGGATTTAATAACAGAATTACTCTGCATGCAATGTTTTCCGATATTAATATAGCGGGGCAGGATCCTTTATTACGGGAAATTGCCGCCTTGAGGTTTTTACAGTCATTTGAAGTAGGAAAAGCAATAAATGCAGATACTATTCTTTTCCATACGGGTAATAAAGGTACGCTCCATTATGGTTCTCAGGAAATATTTAAGAGAAATTTTATTGCTTTTTGGAAAGATTTTATAAAGGAATTTGAAAAAAATAATATTATTGCGGTAATAGAGAATGTTTTTGAAACAACACCTCAATATTGTATTGATTTGTTTGAGGGTGTTAATTCTCCAAATCTTAAACTTGCACTTGACTGCGGGCATGTTAATTTATATGCTCAGAATACTTTGGTGACGGACTGGATTAAGGCATATGGTAAAAATCTGTACCATTTGCATATACATAATAATTTCCAAAAGAATGATGATCATTCAAATCTTGCAAACGGTACGCTTGATTATAGTGAAATATTTAAAGCAGTACAGGAATACTGCGATAACCCGTCTTTTGTTCTTGAAATGTTTACGGAAGATGATATAAGAAAAAGTGTCGATATTTATAATTCTTTTAATTAGTGTTCAAATTTAATTTCTTTTAAACCGAATCCGTTTAAATCGATTTCAACATTTGTCGAGTCTATTGAAAGCAGTTGGGAGTTTTCTTCGTTATAATCTATACTCCAGGTTCCTAAAAATAACGGCTTATCTTCTGTAAATGCATAAGCATAAACAACAAGTCTTTCCGGATTCGCCTTATCCCAGCCTACGGGGAAAATATCCCACATATAATCTTTTAGTTCTATTTGTTTATTTTGCCGCCACCAGTAGATTATGGCTTCGCGAACAGCCGTTAGGCGCTTCCAGGTTTCTGATTTAAAATCATATATTATTACGTTAGTCTGCCAGGTTTCTTCCAGGTTTGAGCCTATTTTTTCTTTAAATGCTATTTTTGTACTGTCTTTCGACCAATCAATCGGAAACAATGATTTAAACTGATATTTTTGTAATTCTTCCATACCTACCGTAACTATAGGGTATGGCTCACCTTGTATTATGTTTGTATTGTATAGTATTTCATATGCATCTTTTAAGTTTGGATTAACCGGAATAAAATATGCAGCCGATGAGGTTTGTGAAAATTTAGGATAGAAAAAACATTTTGTATAAACCATCTTTGTTTTATCTGGAGATAAAATCCCCGCAGATGTTACTGTTCTTTGAGCAATTACTTTGCTCAAATCAATATTTCTCTGTCCCGGCGGTGTATTATATCTGATAACTCTAAAATGCAGGTCAGGAATTATAATATCTGCTTCATGAGTAAAAACCGGCTCCGGAATAACAAAATCTTTACGTTTTTTATCAGCTGCCAGTTTGTAATAGTCCTCTGTTGTTACGGGCTGCATAGATTTATCTATATTATGATAATATATTTTTTTAGAAGGTTTCAAATGAAATTTTTCTCTGAATTTTTCTCCTAATGTTCTCGGGTCTGTTTCTTTTTCTTCTTCTTCGATTTTTGACGCATCAAGAACCGGCGACGTCAAATATAGAGGATCAGGCGCTTCTTCTTTTGCTATTGTAATGTGAGAAAAACAAAACAAAAAAATAAGACTCAATAATAAGTAATTTAATTTCATCAGACAAGACCTTCTTTTACGGCTTGAATAGTTGCCTGTGTTCTGTTGTCAACATATAATTTCTGCAAAATGCTATGTACATGTGCTTTTGCCGTTGATATCGTAATTACTAATCTTTTCGCTATTTGAGCATTATTTAACCCTTCGACAATTAATGCTAAAACTTCTATTTCCCTGTCTGTCAGACCATAAGTATTTTTTGCGGTTTTTGAGGCTGTAGAAAAGGTATTTTCTTGGGTAGATGCATTTACAGCAGTTTGTTTTCTGACATTTGACAGAACAAGTCTTGCAATAGCAGGATCAAGCCATGCGGTGCCTTCTGCAACCGCTTTAATTGCAGAAATTATCTGTTCTTCGTTTGCCCCTTTCATTATATATCCATCCGCACCGGCGGATAGAGAATCAAATACATCATCATCCGCTTCGCGCGAAGTAAATATTAAAATTTTTATATTTGGATTTGCCTTCTTTATCAATGAAGTAGCTTGAATGCCATCCATTTCCGGAAGTCCTATATCCATTAAGACAACATCCGGATTAAGTTTAAGTGCTAACTCTACACCCTGCTTGCCGTCAGAAGCTTCTCCTATAAGAGTAATATCCTCGCAATTTTCAAAGACTAATGAAAGCCCCAGTCTTACCATTGTATGATCTTCTACAAGTAAAACTTTTAAGCTGTCCATAATTTATCCTCTTCTTTTGCCATTACGGAATCAGGAAGCAAAAAGAAAAATTCGCTGCCTTTTCCTTTATCGCTTTCAAGCCAGATTTTGCCGCCATGAGCATCTATTATTTGTTTTGACAAATAAAGACCTAACCCCGTACTTATTGAGCGTTTTTCCTGCGTTCCCTGCGAAAAACGCTTAAATAATTTGGGAATGTCTTTTTTATATATTCCCTCTCCGTTATCTTTTACGCTAAAGTGCAAGTCCTTGTCTTCTATCTCGGCTTTTATTTCTATTATACCGCCATTAGGCGTGTAATTAACCGCATTTCCCAGAAGATTTATAATAACCCGTCTTATTTCATTTCTATCAGCTAATATTTCAGAACTATCAAGATTTTTATATATTTTTTCTATAGTTTGATTTTTTGCATCTGCTATCGGCTTTACTTGTTCAATACATTCATCAAGTAAAAGATTGAACATAAACGGAGTTTTAACCAGCCTTAATCTGCCTGATTCGTATTTATATACCTCAAGCAATGTATTAACAAGTCCAAGCATATCTTCATTACTTTTTTTCATTGTAGAAAGAAGCATTTTCTGTTTTTCACTTAATTCTCCGAGTTTTCCGTTAAGAAAATACTCAAGTGTCTGAATAGCAGCTAATGACGGGGTTCTTAAATCATGAGTTAATGTTGCAATAAAATCTTCTCTTAATCTTTCCATATCTTTTTGCAGATTAACATTCCTTATAACAAATACGTATGTTCCTTCTTCCGCTGTTGTTTTTGGCGGGATAAAAGCACTGCTTATTTCTACGGGGATTTTGTTACCGTTAACCGCATTTTCTATTTCTATATCTCTTAAAAGTTTTTCTGATTTATCATTGAATACATTTTCTAGGTCAGTATCTTTTGTAATAAATAAATCATTAAATTTTTTTGTTTTCAAAATCTCTTCCGAAAGGCCAAATAAAGATTCACAAGCGGGATTTGCATCCATAACACTTCCTGATGATGAAAATATAATTATTCCGTCAGCACAATTATTTATTATGGCGGATAATCTTTCATTCATTTCAATTATATTTGCGGTTTTTTCCCTTACAAGCTCTTCCAGATGTATATTATACTTTTCAAGCTGTCTGTTTTTTTCTTCAAGTTGTGCTGTTAAATGCGACCGTTCATAAGCATTTTTTATATTTATAATAAGTTCATCATTATCCCACGGTTTTTCTATATATTTGTATAATCCTACTTCATTTATGGCTTTAATTGCGTTTTCTTTATCTGCATAACCTGTTAATAATATCATGCTTGCATTAGGATATAATTTTTTTGCTTCAGATAAAAATTCTATACCGTTCATTTGCGGCATCATAAAATCTGATATTATAACATCACAAGGATTATTTCTCAGATATTCAAGGGCATCTATAGGATTATTATAGAATACAGCATGGTTAAATCCCTCCAATGCCAATAACGACCTTAGAGAAGAAGTAACTAATTTATCATCATCCAAAATTAAAATTTTATATGAAAACTGCATTAATTCCACAATCTCCCTAGTATTAATAATAATTTAGAATACCTAAATAGACAACTATTTTACAAATATTAAATTTAAATACTGTTTATTTCATTTTGTTTTTTTGTTAAATCATCAATTGTTGACTGTACTAGAATTATTTCAGCTTTTAATGTTGAAAGCCGCTGCGGAATTTTGATATCATTTTGTTTTTCTGTAAGTCTTCTTATACTCTCTGTATTAATTTGTAATTCTTGTTCAGCTTCATCTTTAGACATTCCTGATATTTGTTTTTCAAGTTGTTTAATTTTTGCTTCAATATCAGATATTTGTTTCTCAATATCTGTAATTTGTTTTTTTGTATCAGACAATTCTTTCTTGATACTTTCTCTTTCTGGATCTTGTAAATATCGTATAATAATCGGATTTTTTTGCAGCTCTAAGCTTTCCTTTTGCATCTGTTCTTGTGCTATTTTATTTATAAAGCCTCTTATTGCCCCGCCATTTGGGTGTTCTTCTATAAAACTTAAAGCTTCTGCCAGTTCTTTGTATCTGTTAAGACAAAGCTTTTCTTCTTCACTATAGTCATCTAAATTAATTGAAGTCTCAGGAAGTATTTTAAGCCTTTCTTCAAGTGCTTGTTTTTTTGCTCCATAGTTGTTTTCAGCTGCCTTTTTCTCAGACAGAAGAACTTTTGATTCCATTAATTGTGAATATGCATTTAATATTGCTTCTGCATGTGCTTTTCTTTTTTCTAAAATTTCAATAGGAGGAAAATCCTGATTAAGTTTTTCTATTTTTAATTGGATTTCATTAAGCTGGGTTTCTTTTTGAGATATTTGTTCTTCTAAAGAAAATAAAATATTTTTAAGTTCCTCAATTTTTTGCTTTTTTTCTTCTTCGGATATTTGGCCTTTTTTCTTGTTCGAAGCAGATTTTGGCGGGTTTCTTAATTCATTTATAGAAGTGCTTACCCTGCTTCTTCGGTCTCTCAGAGAAGAAATAGCTGTTTTTAATGTATCTGCCTGAGTTTGATAATTAATTCTTGTAATCATTGCATTAAATTCCGGATCCAGTTTTAATTCCTGCATCTGAGTTTCTAATTGGGAAATTTCACTTTGTATTCCTCTAATTTCTTCCTGACAGGCAGCTATCGCATCGGTAATACTTGATTTACAGTTCCGTATACGGAAATTAACAGATGCAAGTGAATTTTCTGTTTCTGTTTTTTGAATAAACAGTCTTTCTAGCATTTTTAAAAGATTAGAAGCTGATAAACGCTGTTGAATGTTTCCTGATGAAGAAGAAACCAAATGTGAGACTGCATATTCAAATTTATCTTTTGGCATATTATTTTTTATAGAAGGAAACATTGTATAAAATTCATCAAAAGAGCTGCCCTTCTTTAAATCATGATTACAGCAATAACAAGCTTCAACAAGATTAATATCGGAATCTTTATTTTCTTCATCTTCTCTTTGAGGAGAAACATGATCTATAGTTCTTTTTAGCGGTTCTAAATTTTTTGTAACCGTTTCAAGTGCGCTGTCTTTATCTATATTATAAACTTGTAAAAATATTTCCTCTCCTCTTAAATATGACTTTTTAGAAGCTGCATCGAGTAAATCTTTAAAAAATTTTATTTGTTCTTCATTTTCCATTCTCTTTGCAAGCGCAATTTCCTGTGAATATTTTGCTCCTTCCAGCTTTTCCAGTACACTTTTAACTTTTCCTTCTAACCTGTTAGCTTTAGATGCCAATATTTCTTTTGCGATACTGTCTATCTGCTGCATGTTGTATACTTTGCATCCGCAATATGCACAGTGGTTTGTAGGATTTTTTATACTGTCTGAATCATATTTTTTGGCGCTAAAACTTACAATATCTCCGGATGAAGAAATAAAGCGTGTTTTACGTCCGTTTGATATATTAAAAAAATGGCCGGTGTTATAAATACTGTTTATACTTCTTACTTGCACAACTCTATCTCAAAAATATAACATTGTTTTAAAAATTTGAATAAGAAATATTTTGTTAATATATTAAAAAAGATTTACAAAAACAGACTGAATCTTTGATTCAGTCTGTTTTATAAATGTTATGTTAAAATTATTTGAGTAATTACTCTATAATTTTATCAACAACACCTGCGCCAACTGTACGTCCGCCTTCTCTGATAGCGAATCTCATACCTTGTTCGATAGCTACAGGAGAAATTAATTCAACATCCATAACTACGTTATCACCGGGCATTACCATTTCGCCGTTGAATTTAATTGAACCTGTAACGTCAGTTGTTCTGATGTAGAATTGAGGTCTGTATCCCGGGAAGAAAGGAGTATGACGACCGCCTTCATCCTTTGTTAATACGTAAACGTTAGCTGTAAATTTAGTATGCGGTTTTATTGAACCGGGAGCAGCTAAAACTTGACCTCTTTGAATTTCTGTCTTATCAATACCTCTTAACAAAGCACCGATATTATCGCCGGCGATACCTTCATCAAGAAGTTTTCTGAACATTTCAACACCTGTAACAGTAGTCTTTTTAGTTTCGCCGAAACCAACGATTTCAACTTCCTGTCCTACTTTAACTTTTCCTCTTTCAACTCTGCCTGTAGCAACAGTACCACGACCTGTAATAGAGAATACGTCTTCAACAGGCATTAAGAACGGCTGGTCAACATCACGTTCGGGTGTAGGAATCCATGTATCAACTGCATCCATAAGTTCCCAAATTTTGTCAACCCATTTATCTTCGCCTCTTTGGATTTTAGGATTAGCCTGAACTGCTTCCAATGCTTTTAAAGCTGAACCTCTGATGAAAGGTGTATTGTCGCCGTCGAATTCATATTTTGATAATAATTCTCTTGCTTCCATTTCAACCAGTTCAAGAAGTTCTTCATCTTCAACCATATCGCATTTGTTTAAGAATACAACTAATTTAGGAACACCAACCTGTCTTGCTAACAGAATGTGTTCTCTTGTCTGAGGCATTGCACCGTCTGTAGCTGCAATTACAAGAATAGCACCATCCATTTGAGCAGCACCTGTAATCATGTTTTTTACATAGTCGGCGTGCCCGGGGCAATCTACGTGTGCATAGTGTCTTGAATCTGTTTCATATTCAACGTGTGCTGTTGAGATTGTAATACCTCTTGCTTTTTCTTCCGGAGCTGCGTCGATTTCGTCAAACTTCTTTGCTTGAGCTTTACCTACAGCTGCCATACAAGATGTGATTGCTGCAGTTAATGTTGTTTTACCGTGGTCTACGTGTCCGACGGTACCAATATTAACGTGCGGTTTGGTTCTTTCAAACTTTTCGCGTGCCATGAGTTTAAACTCCTTTTTCTTTGATTATCTACTTATACTTTATTTTGTATTAGTCTTTTATAAGCCCTTGACGGGACTTGAACCCGTGACCTTTCCCTTACCAAGGGAATGCGCTACCACTGCGCCACAAGGGCATGAACTTTAGGTGTGACTTCTTTAGCGCCTTCCCTGCGGGAATGCTACCTCTCACAAAAAGATACTCAATCTTTTTGTTCGGCAGAGTCACTGCGCCACAAGGGCATGAACTTTAGGTGTGACTTCTTTAGCGCCTTCCCTGCGGGAATGCTACCTCTCACAAAAAGATACTCAATCTTTTTGTTCGGCAGAGTCACTGCGCCACAAGGGCATGAACTTTAGGTGTGACTTCTTTTTTAGAATCCTAATACAGCCTTCACCTGTTTTATATTAAAGTTCATGCAGGTTCAATAAAAAATGGGCAGAGGTGGATTCGAACCACCGTAGACTCGCGTCAACAGATTTACAGTCTGTCGCCTTTAGCCACTCGGCCATCTACCCATCTCTATTTAGTTTTTAATGTACAAAATTTATAAATAGCCGGTGATAGGAATCGAACCTACAACCTACGGTTTACAAAACCGTTGCTCTACCGTTGAGCTACACCGGCACCTCTATTGTGCTTCTTGTATAATATAAGGGACATACTTCATTGTCAAGATTTTTTTTATATTCGTTCGCTTTTTACATTCTCCATAAATATTTTTACTTTACCTATTTACTTTATCGGTTTATTATTATCATAATATTGTGCATTACCATGAAATTAAGGAGGAAATATGTCCGAAGTTTTGGAAATTACCGATGAAACTTTTGAAAAAGAAGTTTTAAGTGAAAAAATGCTTACTTTAGTCGATTTTTGGGCAACATGGTGCGGACCTTGCAGAAAACTTTCTCCTATTATAGATGAAGTTGCTCATGAATTATCCGGTAAAGTTAAATTTGTTAAAATAAAAGCGGATGAAAATCTCCAAACGGCACAAAAATATTCTATCAGCGGGGTTCCTTGTCTTCTGCTTTTTAAACAAGGCGAGCCTGTTGAAAGAATTGTTAATCTGGTACCGAAATCCGTTATAGTTTCTATGCTAAATAAATATATTGGGTAAACTGTTCAATGCAATATAAAGATTCAAACAATGATTTTTTCAGTTATCAGGGAACTATAAGCAGAAAAAACTATACTATAAATCTGCTTATTTTAACTGCTCTTTTCATTGTGATTTCGCTTGTGCGTTTTGAGAGTTTTATGCAATTTACGAATCTGACCTTTTTATATTCGATAATTTTATTTATGGTTAGTTTATTTAAGTTTGTAATATTAATGTCTGCTATTTCTGTTATTTACAGAAGAATAGCAGACATTTCATATACAAAACAAATATCCTTTTATAATAATATGAAAAAGATATTTGTTTTGCTGTTTGTTTTTCCTGTTTTATATATTTTTTGCCTTAGATTTTTTATTGATATAATTCCCGTTTTTCAGAATTTATTGGATATGCTGGTTTTCTATATTTTAATTCCGCTTGGAGTTTTAGCAGTAATTATTTTATGTTTTATAAAAGGTAAGTAATTTCTTGAATTTTTAAGCTCAATATTTTATACTTTTTATAGTTTGTTGTTTTTTGAGTAAGGATTATCTAATGAGTGATGACAGGCTTTTTGCTTCAAATAATGCAATAGGACGAAAATGGTATTTTATTAATTTGTTTATCCTTGCAGTTGTTTCTTTTTTTACTAATTTGGTTTTTACGGATTATATTATTCCTAATGTTACTACGGATGTTTATAACATTATCGCAAAAGGAATTTTGTATTTTCTTTTTCTTATATATTTAATAACGTTTTTTGCTTTAATAGACAGAAGGCTTTATGATGTTTTTGGCACAAGAGAAGTAAAAGGATATAAAAATATTTCCGGTTTTCTTTCTTTTGTTGTAATCTTCCAGCTGCTTGTAATTATTTGCAAATGGAAAGCTGTGGCTGTTCCGATTCCGATTGAAATTTTAGAAGCATGTGCCGCTGTTCTTGATTTGTTATTTATGTTTATTATTTTTGTTTTAGGATTTTTTAAAGGGAAAATTTCTAATCTTACATACGAACAATATCGAAAAAAAATAAAATATGAGTAAAAAATAAAATATGAATGAAATAAAAAACATACTGTTGTGCGGTTTGGGCGGACTTGGCTGTATTTGCGCGGTGCAGATATTTAAAAATAAAAGTTTGAATTTAAAAATACTTGTTGATGAGTCAAGATATTTAAAGTATAGAGAACATCCGACTTTTTTTAATTCCAAACCGTATATTTTTGATTATATTTTGCCATCAAATGATTCCTATAAAGCGGATTTGGTTATAATTTCCACAAAGAATGACGGACTTGATTTTGCAATTAAAAATGTAAAAAACTTTGTACATAAACAAACTATTTTCATCTCTCTTCTAAACGGCATACACAGTGAAGATAAAATAGCCGAAAAATACGGCAATAAAAATGTTCTTACCACATTCTATATAGGTCATTCCTGTATAAGGGAAGGAAGAAATATTTATCAGGACGGAGTATATAATTTTATAATAGGGCAAAAGAAAAATCAGTACTCTAAAGCTTTAAAACTTGTTTCTGATTTATTTGATAAAACATATATTAATTATCAAATTTCAGAAAATATCGAAGAAGAATACTGGAAAAAATTTATTATAAATATTGGAATAAATCAATTGTCGGCTGTAACGGGATTGACTTTAAAACCTATAAAACAAGATTCTGAATTATCACAAAGACTGCTTAATTTAATGCATGAGGCAGAAATGGTTGCAGAAAAAGAGGGAATTAAAAATCATAAAAGTATTTTTAATTCTGCCGTAAAATTTTTATTTGAAGAACTTGATGATGCTAAAACTTCAATGCTGCAGGATATTGAAGCAAAACGAAAAACCGAAGTCGATATATTTGCCGGTACTGTAATAGAACTGGGTAAAAAACATAACATTTTAACTCCTGAAAATGAAAAAATATATACTGAAATAAAAGAATTGGAAAACAGATGAAAAAGTTATATATGCATTTATACAGGAAAATTAATAAACTTCCCAAAATGGTTAGAATTGAAGCTTGCAGCTTATGTCAATTAAATTGTACTGAATGTTATATGCGAAAAACTCCTAATAATACTATAATAGGCAATGGTTATTTAAAATATGAAGATTTTAAAAAATTTATAGAAACAAATCCATATATAGAAGAAATAGAATTGTCTTTTAGCGGCGAAATCTTTCTTAATCCCGATTTGCTTAAAATTATAAAATATGCTTATGAAAAAGAAATTGCACTTACAGCTTTTAACGGTGTAAATTTCAATGATGTTTCTGATGAAATGCTTGAAGCGCTTGTTAAATATAAATTTATGGGGTTAACTATATCTATTGACGGTGCAACTAATGAAACATATTCAATATATAGAAGAAACGGTAATTTCGACAAAGTTATTGCCAATATAAAAAAATTGAATAAATATAAAGAAAAATATTTTAGTAAATTCCCTGTTTTACAGTGGCAATATGTAGTATTTGAACATAATAAACATGAAATAAATACAGCTATAGACTTAGCATATGAACTTAAAATAAATGATATACAATTCAAAAAACCATGGAATAAAAAAGAAATTCTTGATATTAGCTTTATAAGCAATAACAAAAAGTTGTTATTATTAAAAAATAATTTAATACAAGATAAAGAAATTAATAAACTAATATTAAGGAATATAATTCCAATTTGCCATCAGCTTTGGATTCAACCTCAAATTAATTGGAATGGCTGTTTATTGGGATGCTGCTGTTCAATCGATAAAGAACTAAATGTTAATGTTTTTGAATCAAATTTAAAAAAAGCATTAAATTCCGCCAGAATGAAATATGCCAGGAAAATTATCACGGGAGAAGAATTTCCTGATGAATCAATTTTCTGCAAAAAATGCTGCATTTATATTGAACGACAAAAAAATAATAATTTTATAAACCAAAGAAAAATAAAATATTCATAAATATAGATTATATATGATATAATTTCTTCTATATTGGTTGAAAAGGGAATACTATGTCGAAAAAATACATATATTTTGTTGATGTTACAAACAGAGACGGGGTTCAGACATCAAGACTTGGTTTGGCTAAGCTTCAAAAAACAATAATAAATCTTATGCTTGATGATGCAGGTATAACGCAATCTGAATTCGGATTCCCTACCACAAAGCATGAAATTAATTATTTAAATGGTAATCTTGAACTTGTAGACAGAGGTGTTATTTCAACAACAAAGCTTTCCGGATGGATGAGAGGAATTCAGGAGGATGTTCTTTTATCGTTTCAAAATGTACCGCGGTTAAAATATGTTAATCTTTCAGTTTCTACATCGGATCAGATGATACAGGGAAAATTCGGCGGTAAAAAAACAAAAGATGATATTATTAAATCAACAATAAAAGCAGTGGATGCGGCTGTAGCCTGCGGGGCTCAATCTATAGGGGTAAATGCTGAAGATGCTTCAAGAAGTGATATTGCTTATCTGATTACTTTTATACAGGAAGCAAAAAAACACGGCGCTAAAAAATTCAGATACTGTGATACACTAGGTTATGATGATCCCATAAGTGCATATGAGAGGATTTCCAAACTTGCCGGCGAAACTCAGATTGATATTGAGCTGCATTTCCATAATGATCTCGGTATGGCTGCGGGGAACTCGGTTATGGGAGCAAAAGCCGCAATAGATGCGGGTGTTAATGCCTATATAAATACAGCAATTAACGGAATGGGAGAAAGAGCCGGAAATGCGGATTTGATTTCCTGTTTGCTTGGAGTTTTAAAATCAAGCGGTATGCATGGAAGATATGAAATAGACCCCAATATTGATTTATCAAAAACCTGGAAACTTGCAAAATATACTTCATACGCTTTTAATGTACCTATACCAATAAATCAGCCGGCTACAGGCGATAATGCATTTGCGCACGAATCAGGAATTCATGCGGATGGTGCTCTAAAAGACAGATTAAATTATGAACTTTATAATTACGAAGAACTCGGAAGAGGCGAGCCTGAAATAGTTGAAACGGGCAGAATGATTACCACAGGTGAATATGGCGGAATTAAAGGTTTTAGAAATGTATATGAAAAAATGGAAATAGAATTTCATGATGAAGATGAAGCAAGAAATATACTTGAACTTGCAAGATATGCTAATGTCCATACTCAAAAACCTCTTACACAGAGCGAGCTCAAATTTATTTATTATTATCCGGATATTGCGGCAAAAATAATGACAGTTACGCCGTATTATATACCTACGGGAAGTCTTAAGAAAAGAGTTGACAATAATTTTATAACAAAACCGTCTTTATTTGTATAGGAGAGACTATGGGACAAACAATAGCAGAAAAGATATTATCCGCTCATGCCGGAAAAACGGTAAAACCCGGTGAATTAATAATATCAAAAATTGATGCGGTAATGGTGCAGGACGGAACCGGTCCGCTTGCCGTAAGCGAATTTGAAAAACTGAATAAAACTAAATTATTTAACCCCGAAAGAACAATACTTTTTATTGATCATGCGGCGCCAAGCCCCAGAAAAGAATTATCAAACTCTCATATAGTCTTAAGAAATTTTGCAAAAAAATATGGTGCAGTGCTCTCGGAGTCAGGAGAAGGAGTCTGTCATCAAAGGTTAATAGAATCATTTATTAACCCCGGAGAAGTATTACTTGGGGCGGATTCTCATACATGTACATCAGGAGCTTTAGGAGCATTCGCAACAGGCGTGGGTTCAACAGATATTGCAGTTGTAATGGCGCTGGGAAAAACCTGGCTTAAGGTGCCGTCCACATATAAAATAATACTAGAAGGAAGTTTTCCTAAAGGAGTTTATGCAAAAGATTTAATTTTGTATTTAATAGGATTAATAGGTGCAGACGGGGCAACATATAAAGCTCTTGAATTCACGGGAAGCGGAGCAAAAAAACTGACAATGGCAGAACGTTTTACTATTTCAAATATGGCAGTGGAAGCAGGGTCAAAAGCAGGTTTATTTGAAACCGATGAAAAAACTCTAGAGTATTTAAAAGAAAACGGCAGAGGCGATAAATTCAAGGAAATAAAAGCAGATGTAGATGCAAAATATGAAAAAATTATAAATATAAATCTCAATGAGCTTAAACCGACAATTTCCTGCCCGCACACTGTTGATAACACAAAAACCATAGACGAAATGGAAAAAATTGAAATTGATCAGGTCTATATAGGAACCTGTACAAATGGGCGCATTGAGGATTTAAGAATTGCAGCGGAAATATTAAGAGGCAAAAAAGTAAAAAAAAGTGTAAGACTTATTGTTTCACCCGCCTCAAGAAAAGTATTTTTACAGGCACTTGAAGAAGGTTTAATAAAAACATTTGTTGAAGCAGGTGCGGCAATAGTCACATCAGGCTGCGGTGCATGTGTAGGCGTACATGCCGGAATTCTTGGAGACGGTGAAGTTTGCCTTGCCACTCAGAACAGAAATTTTAAAGGCAGAATGGGAAATACAGAAGGATTTATATATCTTTCTTCTCCCGCAACTGCTGCTTACAGCGCAATAAAAGGATATATAGCCGATGTAAGGGAGGTTTTATAATGGAATTAAAAGGAAAAGCTTTTAAATTCGGAGATGATATTTCAACAGACCACATAGCCCCCGGCAGATTATTTCATTTGCGCTCTAATCTCCCCGAGCTGGCAAAACATGTACTAGAAGATGCTGACAGTGAATTTGCTTCAAAAATGAAAAAGGGTGATTTTGTTGTTGCAGGCAACAACTTTGGTCTTGGATCTTCAAGAGAACATGCACCGCAAATAATTAAAATAGCAGGTGTTGGTGCTGTTCTTGCAAAAAGTTTTGCAAGAATTTTTTACCGTAATGCAATAAATATAGGGCTTCTTCTTATAGAATGCGATACTGATAAAATAGATGCAGGTGATGAACTTTCAATTGATATAAAGGAAGGCTATGTAAAAAATATAACAAAGAATATTACTATTCCTATTACTCCATTACCTGATGTAATGATAAAACTTTTAAAAGAGGGCGGATTAATAGAACATATTAAACTGCACGGTGATTTTGACTTGGTATAGGAGATAAAATGCAGACAGTTACTTTAATTCCGGGAGACGGAATAGGTCCTGAAATAACAAAAGCCGTTGTTAAAATATTAGAAGAAGCAGGCGCTCAAATAGAGTGGGATATACAGACTGCAGGTGCTGATGTTGCCCTTAAGGAAGGTACGCCGCTGCCGGATAGAGTTATTGACTCAATCAGAAAAAATAAAGTTGCACTCAAAGCTCCCGTTACAACACCTATAGGTAAAGGTTTCCGAAGTGTAAATGTTGCACTGAGAAAATCTCTTGATTTATATGCAAATCTTCGCCCTTGTAAAAATATTGAAGGAATTCAAACTAAATTTAATAATATTAACATAGTTATTGTAAGAGAAAATACTGAAGACTTATATGCCGGAATCGAGAGAAAAATTGATGAAGATACGGCAGAATCCATAAAAATCATTACCAGAAAAGCTTCTTTAAGAATTGCAGAATTTGCCTTTGAATATGCATTAAAAAATAACAGAAAACTTGTAACATCAGTATCTAAAGCAAATATTTGCAAACTCACCGACGGTCTTTTCCTTGAATGTACACGTAAAATATCAGAAAAATATCCGCAAATAGAATATAAAGAAATACTTGTCGATAATCTTTGCATGCAGCTTGTGCAAAATCCGGAAAAATTTGATGTTCTTGTTCTTCCAAATTTATATGGTGATATAGTTTCCGATTTATGCGCCGGACTTATAGGCGGACTGGGAGTTGCTCAAGGTGCAAATATAGGCAAAGATGCGGCTGTTTTTGAGCCTGTTCATGGCAGTGCCCCTGATATTAAAGGTCAAAATAAAGCAAATCCGACTGCTTTATTATTGTCTGCAATAGAAATGCTAAAATATATGGGACAAGATAATATTGCCGTAAAAATTGAAAAAGCTTTATATGAAACAATTAAAACCCGGGTTTGTTTAACTGCTGATTTGGGAGGACAGGCTTCTACAGAAGGTTTTACACGGGAGATAATAAATAATTTAAGGTAACTTATATAATACAGATTTTCTATTTAGATAATTTAGACAATTTTATTAATTTTTGTAAATATGTTTTTAAAAATTGTAAATTTGTATATCTATATATATTTTATATA
>CALUSW010000020.1 GCA_944323535.1 Candidatus Gastranaerophilales bacterium
TAGTTGAAATACCTGAAAAGAAAGCACCTGCAATGCCGGATATGAGCGGCATGGGCGGTATGGGCGGCATGATGTAACGCCAGCAACGAGCGAAAAGTAATTTCAAGACAGCGAAATTACGGACGAATGAAATTCGGTAATCATAAGCCTAAAGAAGAGGAGAGGAGAGTTTTATTTAACTCTCCTCTCCTCTTCTCTTCTTTATTTTAATTAAATATATTATTAATTGACTTTTAAATTTTTAATTTTTACCTTCTTAAATAATCTCTTATTTTTTTTCTTAACGGTTTAGAAAAAATAAATATACAAATAATGTAAGATAGAATATATAAAAAGTGCCTTAATATCATTTTATGAAAAGGCATAATAACTTCTAATTGGTCAAATATAGGCTGACATAGATTAGTTTTGCCTAGAGTGGTAATTTGCCCATTTTTATCAAAATCACGAGTATTTAATTTATATATAGTTATGTTTTCATCTAATTTATAGCAGTTTATCTCGTTATCTTTTTTTGTTTTATCATATCCAATAATTAGAAAATCTATCTTTTTATTAAATTTGTCACAAACTTTATTACATAATTCTTGAATTATGTAATTATCACATAAAGGAAAATGTGAAAAATATATAAGTAATATTTTTTCATTATTTATTATATTGTCGTAAAATCGTTTTATTCTTCTGTTATATTTTTCTTTTACAGAAGGAAAAATTATTTCGAAATTAATATTTGCAGGAAAGTCATGCCAAAAATATAGTCCTGTTTTTATATTTTCATAATATTCATTCTCTTTATCATCTGGAAATGCTGTTGGTTTTGGCATTATTCTAAAATCTTCTTTGTTAAAAAAGTCTTTAAAATCATTTAAAATTATATTAATTCGATTTTCAAAATCTGTATTAGTAAGCCAATCAAAAGGTCCTGAACAACATCTGATTCGAGCTTTTTTCATATATAATCCACAAGCACAGTCTTGTCCTATAGAGTATATGATATTATATTTTTTCTTCATTTGTTATGTTCTCTCTCTTTAAATTAATCAGCTGCAAAAAATTTTTCCGCATTTTTTTGTGAATCAATATTTTTTATAAACCAATCGTATGTCTTTGCAATATGTCCTATATCTATTGCTCTATAGCCTTCTTTTTCTAAATCAAAACATAGTATAGTTGCAGTTGGACCACATATTGCTAATATTAATTTATTTTTATCAATTTGTTTGGCTTTTTCTAAAATATTTTCATAATTGTTATATGCATTTTGTGATGGAATATATAAATATTCTATACTTTCTGAATTATCAAATATATTATGTTGAATATCTTTAAAAACATTTTCTCCACAGATTATTGCGATATTTTTTTTATCCCAAATCTTTTTAATTCTTTCGAAGTATTTATCATAGTTGTATTTTTTATATAGTCCTGTTACTATTGTTATTTCAGCGCTATAGTATATTTTATTTAAATCTAATGATTCTCTTAAAAATTTACGCCATTTATATCCGTTATTTCTCCAAAAAGTTAAAGAAAGTTCAGTATATTCTGTTTTTGGATAAAATAGACAGGAGGGGATACAAGTAATCATGTTATTATTTTGATTTGTTAGAACAGTATATAAGTGATTTTTTAGTTTCTCAGAGGCTTTTTGAAAAGGAATTGAATTGCCGAATAACAGTTGAAATTCCCCGTCTCCAAAACGAATACAGCTTTTATTTGTATTAATTATTTCTTCTATCGTATTTTCAATATTTTCAATTTTGGGATTTTTTAATTGATTGCTCAATTCTAAGTCATATAGAAAATTATCGATAAATTCTTCTGATAATAGTTTTCCTTTGTTATTCATTTCTCTTTTTAAATAATTTACACAAAGATACTTTAAATTTCTAAATAAATAAAATTTCATTAAATGCTCCATTTTTATAATAATTCTTTTTCATACCTTAAAAATTTATCATTTTTTAAAGTTTTACATAATTTAAAGTCATTATTTTCATATAATATTTTTGCTTTTGTATTTGTTGATAAAACTTCTAAAAAGATATATTTCATTTCAAGCTCTTTTGCAATATTTATGCATCTTTTTAATGTTTTATCTCCAATACCCATTCCTCTATAACTTTCATTATAAATATATATGCCCCAGTCGCAAGTTTTTTTCTCATAATCTATAGAGTGGAAGTATGTCACTCCAATGGGACTATTTTTGTATTTTATAATATAAGCAATATTGACTGGCTGTGTTTTTTGCAAGCTATCCAGCCATTGTTTATGAACATTTTCTTCTATATAAGGAATTTTAAAGTATTTTGCAACGTTTTTCGAATTTCTCCAGTTTCTTGTCTCCATTTGCAATTCATAATCAACATTTAGAAAATTTTCGAGTTTAATATCATCAAGAATTTCATTCATATATTTGATATATTTCTGTTTTACACAATTACTTTCATAAGTATTTAACCAATAATTATAGTTGTCTTTTATTAAAGACTCTCTTTTTGGTTTGTTTTCAAGTAAATCTATAATTCCGCTTTTAAAATCTTCAACAGATTCAAACATATACGGATAATTAGGAGGCATATATTCATGAAAAGACCATTCAGGTTTTTCTTTGTTTATTTTTACAATACTAGCTACCTTTAATCTCATTAAATCTATTTGTGTAAGTGCACTTGATACTGGAAAGCTATCAATGTATAAATCTGCTGCTTGGAAAAATTTTTCGTAATCCTTTGATAAAGGTGTTATTATTAGTCGTTTTCTTTCTTCTTCAGCGTATGAGAATATATTATCTATTATCGTTTTTGATTTCTTATCTAAGCTAATCATAATAATATGCTTTAAATTTATTTTCTCTTTTAGAAGTTCTTTTATCATATTAAAGTATTTTGATGAATTTTCTTCAAAAAATTTATAGGCAGCACCTCCAGATATAGTCATCAGTTCATTCTCTTTTATTCCAAAATTTTCTCTTACTTTAGTTAATTCTTCTTTAGAATAGTATTTTGTTTCGCCTTCTTTTAATGATTGTAATCCAATAATTTTAGTATTATATAAATGTCTTTTCTCCTTCGTTATTTTTAATGTTGATGGCATCCCTTCCAAAATTAAGTCGGCAAAGGTCATTCCTAAGCAAGGATAATGTGAGGCGTGATTGAAAAATATTATTTTTATATTTGTAGTTCTTTTAATTAAGGATAGAACTGCTGTTGCTGTTATGTCATCGGGATGAATAAAAACAAATAATGTTTTTGCTCCAAAAAGAACTATTTTATTGTATAAAAGAAGAACTTGTTTATAAAAAAATAAATAATTTTCATTTAGCCCGTCTATTGTTGAATATTTTCCAATGACTTTTATTGTTTCTTTTGCAATATTATTTGTGCTATCTAATCTTGTAAGAAATAGAGATTGTTTATAATCCTCGGCGAATGATTCAATTAATGACTTTATACATTTTGTATGACCACCTACATCATATAATTCTGTTGCAAGATATGCTATTTTATTTTCTGAAAAATCATTTAACTTCGTTGTTGGTGTTGTTATTAACTTAGAAATATCATCATCAAAATTTTTCATATCAAAATCTGAATTATTATTGATTCTTTCTGCTAATCTTGTAATATTGTTTCTTATTAGCCAAGTACAAATTCCTAATATATAAATTCCAACACCTTTTTTATTCTTTGAAATTTTAAATAAAGTAGTATTGAATAATTTTAGTTTATTATCTTCCCATCTAAAAATATTCATTAATTTCTCCAAAAATTCATAACCGTAGATATAATCTTGTCAATTTCTTCTTCTTTTATATCATAGTAAAGCGGTAACCTAACTAAAGTATCTGAAATGTTATTTGTTATATCCATTTTTGAGCTTGTTTTACAATATTTACTGCCTGCTGGAGAACTGTGAAGTGGAATATAATGAAAAGGAGCATAGATGTTATTTTCTTTTAAGTATGAAATGAAATTGGTTCTTGTTTTTAGGTCATTAAATAGAAGATAAAACATATGTGCATTGTTTGTACAATATTCAGGTATTATAGGACGTCTTACTTTTCCTTCTTTTTCTAAACCTTCAAAAGCATTGTTGTATAAATTCCATACATATTTTCTTTTTTCTTGAATATCTTGTTCAATTTCAAGAATAGAATATAAATATGCCGCGATAACATCACTAGGGAGGTAAGAAGAACCTTTATCAACCCAAGTATATTTATCTACCTGACCTCTAAAAAATTTACTTCTGTTTGTACCTTTTTCTCTTATAATTTCAGATCTTTCTGTAAAAGTTTCGTTATTCGTTACAAAAAGACCACCTTCTCCAGACATAACATTTTTAGTTTCGTGAAAACTAAAACAACCCATATCCCCAATGGTACCTAATCTTTTTCCTTTATATTTACTGTCAAATGCTTGTGCTGCATCTTCAATTACCAATAAATTATATTTTTTCGCAATTTCTAATATTTTATCCATTTCACAGCCAACACCTGCATAGTGAACAGGAACAATTGCTTTTGTTTTGTTTGTGATTGCTTGTTCTATTAATGTTTCATCAATATTTAATGTATCAGGGCGAATATCAATAAAGACAGGTGTAGCACCAGCTAGTAGAAAAGCATTTGCAGTAGAACAGAATGTATAAGAAGGCATAATTACTTCATCACCTGCATCTAAATCAGATAGTATAGCAGCCATTTCTAATGCCGCAGTACCTGAGTGAACAAGTAAAGCTTGATTTAAGTTATAGTTCTTTTTGAACCATTGGTTGCAGAGTTTTGTATATTTGCCATCTCCAGAAGCGTGTTTTTCTTTAAATACATCTATAATATATTCTGTTGTTTTTGAGGTAAATGTTGGAACATTAAAATTTATCATAACTATCCTTTATTCTTATTTAATTATAATTAAAATACTAACACGGTAATATTTTATATTCTTTTATTTGATAATTTTTAAGAGTGGTATTTTTCCAAACAGTAAATATTTAATTCTATTTCCAATTTTTATTTTCTTTATAATTGGGATAAATCCAAATAGGTATATACCAGAACTATTACTTGGAAATGAGGCATAATAAGGATATTTTTTATATAAAATATTTTTTATGATGTTCTCTTTATCTTCCATTATTTTGGATTGGTTATGACTTGTATTATTCTCGTGATCTCTATAAATTAGTAATGGTTCTTGTATGTTATAGAACATTGTTTTATCAATAAGTTCTGCAAATAACATATAGTCTTCACAAGGTGAATATTCTTCTTCCCATTTTATACTATTCTCTGTAAGTAGAGATTTCCTTATCATAACCGTACTATGTAAAATAATACAACCTCTTGCTACTAAATTTATTTTTATATCAAGATTATTTTCAGGATTATTTGATTTTTTCTTATTACTGTATTTTATAATATTAGAACCTACAATTCCGACTTTAGGATTTTTATCAAGAAAATCAACTTGTTTTTCTAATCTTTGAGGTAAAGATATATCATCGTGATCAAAAATGGCGATATATTCTCCTTTTGCTAATTCTAAAAGCTTATTGCGGCTTTTTGATATTCCAATATTTTCTTCGTTCTCAACGTATATAATTCTATTATCTTTGTACGAAAGAACAATATCCTTGAGCTCTTTATTATTGGGAGAATCATTTAAAAGGATAAATTCAAAATCATCAAAAGTTTGATTAAGTATTGATTCAATCATCTCTTTTAAAAATTTATGGTTTGTATTATATAGTGGTGTTAAAACTGAAACTTTTGGCATTTATTATTCCTTATTAACAAAGAATTTTTGTGGTCTTTCTCTCGACCACAAAATATTTTCTTTTACAATTTTAGCAGGTATACCAGCAAGTATACAATTTTCTTGATGAAATTTATTTGTTACTATACTGTTTTGAGCAATAATGCAATTATTTGGAATTTTTGTATTTTTTAAAATTATTGCATTTTTTCCAATCCAAACATTAAATCCAATTTCAATACTTTCGCCTTTATTAATAAGGTTCCCTTCTGCATCAAGTATAGAATGTGTATCAGTACAACTAATTTCAATACCAAATGAAAACATACAATTTTTGCCTATTAAAATAGAACTTCTACTCTCTCCTAATTGAATATTAGCAGAATTAAATGAAGTTTCTTCATCTATAATTATTTTACAATTATTAATTGGACAATCTGGAAACCCTATTTTAATATTGACATTATGAAGATACGTTCTGTCTTTAATTATGATTGTATTATGTGAACCATATATATAAATTCTTGTCTTTCTCAAATAAGAATTTTTGCTAATTTCAAGATTGTTATTATTTCCTTTTTGTTTTATTTTGGGATATATTAATCTCGATATAAAATATTTAAATTTATTCACCATAAATGTTCCTATAAAAATCAATTGGTTTTGTTTTTATAATAGCATCTATTTTTCCTTTTGTTCTTATAATAATGCCAAGAATGTTAAGAAAATTTGTTAATCCGAAAATAATTGAAGGAATCAATATAATACTATTTATAATTAGTACGCATATTTGTCTGGACATAATAAAGAATTTTTTTATGTTATCTTTTTCATTCTTTATTTTTAACATTGTTCCTGCATAACCATTGTAATAGCATTTCTTAAGTATCCAATTAATGTTTCCTCGTGATTTTGATATCATTTCATAAATAACAGCTTCATTGTTCCAAACAATTGTAAAACCTAAAGCAAAAGCTCTTTTAAAGAAATCACCGTCTTCTCCACCCATAAAAGTATATTCTTTAGAAAACCTTAAATTATAATCTTTTATTAAGGAAACAGGAAAAAATACATTTCCGCATGCACTGTGATCTATTATTTGACCTGTTCTCTTTGATGTTTTTTGTTTGAATACCAAGTGCTTTGTTATATATGATGGTAATTTATCTATAAACTTATTTATTGTAGGTCCTGTACTTATTACTGTGTCTTTATTGTTTTGATAAAGATTAATATGTTCTATCAAACAATTTCTATCAAGTATTTCATCATCATCAAAAAATAAGATATGGCTTGCTCCAAGTTCTAAAACTTCCTCTAGTGCTTTATTTCTTGCGTTAGATATTCCTCTTTCTATTTCAATTTTATAATGTATAGGTATATTTAATTCTTGCTTTATTTTTTCTACAGTTTTCTCTGCACTTTTTTCTGAATCATTATCTACAACAAGAATTTCTACTCGTATATTTTGTGGGATAATTAATTCTTTTATTGAATTTAATGATTTTTCCAACATTTTTGGTCTCTTACATGTGCAACAAGTAAGACAAACAAAATCTATTGGTATTTTCATATCATTATAGTTCTTAATCATACTTAAAAAATAACAAGTTATCCAACAACGATAAATCTTATTATGACATAGAATAAATTTTTAATAAATCCCCCATTTGGTTATTTGTAAAAAATAATAACAAAAATATTTACGAATTATTCTATACATTATAAATGACCTATAAGGATACAAAAAGAGATTTTAATACTTGTAATTTTTTATTATTTATAGATTAGCCATTTGGCTAGTTTTATATACAAAACTTAAAATTAATTTAAAAAATTATTCCAGTATATGTTCGAATGATTTTTTTAATATCTCTTTAACATGGTTATCATCTAATTTATAGTATACATTTTTACCGCGTTTTTCACTTCTAACAAGTTTTGACATCCTTAATACTTTTAATTGGTGAGAAATCGCCGATTTTGTCATATCTAATAATACAGCTAAATCTCCAACACACATTTCGCTTTCTTCAAGCGCCCAAAGGAGCTGAATTCTTGTACTATCTCCCATTACTTTAAAAAAATCCGATAATTCATATAAATCTTTTAAATCAGGCATTTTCTTTTTTACTTCTTTAACAAGTTCTACATTAATTGCTTCACAATCAGTCTTGATATTTTCCATCATTTGCTCCTTTTAAAAAATTATAATTGAATAATTGTTCAATTGTCAAACTTTTGTAAAGATTTTAAAAATAAGTATTTACAGTTGAGCAACTATTCAATTATACTATTTGTATAGTTGAACAGTTATTCAATTGAGGTTGTTATGTGCAATAGTCATTCAAATCATCATCACCACCATGAACATTCAGAGTCAAAAGGTTTAAAAAGATTTACCATTTCTTTTGTAATTTTAATTTTTGCTCTTTTATTGCCGGTAAATGAAAACATAAAAATATTTATGTATATAACCGCTTATATAATTTCCGGATTTGATGTTGTTTATAGAGCTTTGCGCAACTTGCTCAAAGGTGATTTATTTGACGAAAATTTTCTTATGAGTATTGCAACACTCGGTGCAATTTGTTTAAAGGAATTTCCTGAGGCAGTAAGTGTTATGGTTTTATATCAGCTTGGTGAATTTTTGCAGCATAAAGCTGTTTCTAAGTCCAGAAAGTCAATTTCAAAATTAATGGATATAAGACCTGAATATGCAAATATTGAAGAAAACGGGGTTGTTGTTCAAAAACATCCGGAAGAAATAAATATCAATGATGTAATTATCGTCAAAGCAGGCGAAAAAGTTCCTTTAGACGGAGAAGTCACTGAAGGTCATTCTTTTCTTGATACTTCTTCATTAACTGGTGAAAGTGCATTAAGAGAAGTAAAAGAAGGCGATAATATATTAAGCGGCTGTATTAACACAAGCGGATTCTTAAAAATAAAAGTGAATAAAAAATATAAAGATTCCGCAGTTTCCAAAATCTTAGAGCTGGTTGAAAATGCAAGTTCGAGAAAATCAAGTGCGGAAAATTTTATTAAAAAGTTTGCCAAATATTATACTCCTATAGTTGTAATACTGGCTGTATTACTCATTTTAATACCGTTTATTGTATTCGGAAGTGAAGTACTTAATATCTGGGTAGAAAGAGCATTAACGTTTCTTGTAATTTCATGCCCGTGTGCACTTGTTATATCAGTTCCTTTATCATTTTTCAGTGCGCTCGGAACTGCTTCTAAGTATGGAATTCTTATAAAAGGAAGCAATTATGTTGAAATGCTTTCTAAACCTCAAACAGTTGTTTTTGATAAAACAGGGACATTGACTAAGGGAACATTTAGTGTTACCTCAATAATTCCTGCAAATGGATTTTCTCAAGAAGACTTAATTAAGTATGCGGCGTATGCGGAAAGTTATTCAAATCATCCTGTTGCACAGGCAGTAAAAAATGCTTATAAAAAAAGTATAGATAATACTTCTGTTTCTGATGAAACGGAAATTGCCGGCAACGGAGTATGTGCAAAAATATATAATCATGATGTTCTTGCCGGCAACAAAAAATTAATGGATAAATACGGGATTAATACTCCTGAGTCTCCTAAAGACGGTAATGTAATATATATTGCAATCGACGGTAAGTTTATGGGATTTATTGTAATTTCCGATGAAATTAAAGAAAATGCCCAAAACGCAATAAATCAGCTTAAATCAATAAATATAAAAACCGTAATGCTGACGGGTGATACAAATCAAAATGCCCGTAATATTGCCGAAAAACTTAATATGGATGAATATTATTCTGATTTATTGCCTGCCGGTAAAGTAAGCAAACTGGAGATTATATTATCTGAAAAAGACAAAAAACGCAGTGTATTATTTGCCGGTGACGGTATAAACGATGCTCCCGTTTTAATGAGAAGCGATATCGGTATCGCAATGGGAGCTTTAGGCTCTGATGCCGCAATAGAAGCTGCCGATGTAGTAATTACCGATGATAATTTATCCAAAATATATACTGCCGTTAAATTAGCCAAAAGAACCATGATGATAGTAAGACAAAATATTATTTTTGCTATCGGCGTAAAGGTGTTGTTTCTTCTTCTGGGCTCGGTCGGTCTTATGACTATGTGGGGCGCAGTTTTCGCAGATGTCGGCGTTACGCTGCTCGCTATACTAAACTCTCTTAGAATAATGAAATTAAAATTTGAAATAGGTTGTCCGAACAAAATTTCACGATAAGCCGGCGGCGTGAGTGAAATTTTGAGAGCGACGTATTGAAAAGCGGATTGCGAGCAGAGGGTGCAGCCGTGTCGGCTTGCGAGGAGCAAGACGAGCAGGGCGAAAACCCGTTTAATGCGAGCAACCAAGCAGGTGAGTATTAAAGTGGAAATGTTGAATTTCCACTTTAATACGACACTAGATTATATAAAAAATAATTATTTATTTGTAAATTTTTATAATTTTGATTTATCATAAATACTATGTTAAGACAGTTTTTACCGGTGATACTTTTAACAATATCTAACGTATTTATGACATTTGCCTGGTACGGGCATTTGAAATACAAAAATACTGCGCTTTGGATTGTTATTCTGGTAAGCTGGGGTATTGCGTTTTTAGAATATTGTTTTCAGGTTCCGGCTAATCGTATCGGGCATGAATATTTTTCCGCCGCACAATTGAAAACAATTCAGGAAGTAATAACATTGGTTGTTTTCAGTATTTTTTCCGTTTTGTACTTAAAAGAACAATTTAAATGGAATTATTTAGTCGGATTTTGTTTTATAATTCTTGCCGTATTCTTTATATTTAAAAAATGGTAATTATACTGATTTTGAAAAAAGTCTTATTACCAGAACTCCGGAGATAATCATAATAATTCCTAAAATTGCAGGCAGGTCAAGTGTCTGCTTATAAATAAAAAATGCACATAAAGAAATTAAAACTATTCCGACGGCTGACCATACGGCATATACAATTCCTGTAGGTATTGTCTGCATACAAACGGAAAGACAGTAAAAACAAAATCCGTAACATAAAAGAGAAACTGCCGTAGGAACAAAATTTCGAAAGCCGTCTGAGCTTTTTAAAACGGTTGTGCCTATTACTTCAAAAATAATCGCTAACATTAAAAACAGATAATTCATCATTTATCTCCGTCTATAAATTTATATCATAAATATTGTTTAAAAGGTTTTCTTTCGTGGATTAATATTATAATATGGATTATATGAATTACAATTTTATAAAAGATATATTTATACCTGTTGTAAACGATGCAAAAACCGATATCGCCGTATTGAAACCTTTTATATCAGACAGGGAAAACAGCTATATATTAAATCATAACATCAGTGCAATTGCTAAAATGCTGAGGTTTTTGGAATCTTCAAATAATATATTTATCCTTAACGGCTTTATGGGTTCGGGAAAAACTTATGTTGCAGACTGTTTTCTTGATTTTATAAATGAAGATGTTTTGATTTTTAAAAATTCGTATCAGGAAGCAATAAATCTTGATGATATTCTTCTTTCCATGTTTAAAGATTTTTCAATTTATCACAATGAGAAAAAAATAATATTACCGAAGATAGACACCAATATATTTTCTGAAAAGATAAATGCATACATAAAATATTGTAATTCTCCCATGCTTTTTATATTTGATTCTTTTGAAATTAATATGAGAAGCAGGGATTCTCAAAAAGATATTCTTGATTTTATTAATTATTTGAGCCATTTTGAGAAGATAAAAATTGTTATATGTTCACGCTCATTTAAAAAAGATGATTTAATATCATCGGATTCCGCCGCAGATACAACCTTAGAAGCTTTATCAAAAGATGAGATGTATGAATATCTCGAACAAAACAAAATACACGGCGGAAAATATGAAACGGAAGAATTATACAGAGTAACAAGAGGGCACTATCTTTTATTGGAATTGTCCGTTCTTATAATGCAGATACTTGATATTTCTTTAACTTTGTTTTCGACTGAATATAAAAAATCTTCCAAAAACTTTTTAGAATTCCTCATTTCTAAACTTTTATCCATATCATCGGAAAAATTTGTAAAACTATTATTGTTTTTAAGTGTGATGAGGCATGGAATAAATGCAGAGTTTTTGTTAAATCAAAATCTTGCGTCTGATGAGGACTTATCGTTTTTGCTGCAAAAACATGTACTTTCGGAAAAATTCGGAAACTATTATCTTAAAGACTATGTTAAAAGTGAGTTTATAAAGTCTATAAATACGGAAACAAGGCTTAAGGTTCATAAATATGTTATAGAATTATATGAAAGTGAACTGCCGCTTAAACCTTTTGACAGGGAACTTTTCTTGTCAAGACAAACTATGAGGCAGGAAATAGCATTCCATAATAAAATAGTTGAAAAATTAAATGAGGAGTTGTTAAAGTCCGGGAAATCCAAACTTACGGAAGGAAAAGATTATAACTATATAAGCTATTCAAAAAGCAGCGGGTTTGAAGCCGGAATGGATAATAGAAAAACAGCAAAAAGGTATATAAATAAAATAAAATCATCCGTGAATGAGAAAAAGAAAAGATTTGAACTTTCAAAGGAGGATTCAGCTCTGCTTCATTCCTCGGTTTCATCGAAAGAAGATAATATTACAAAGGAGTTGCACTCTATATCCGCATTTGAAGAAAAACAAACAGAATATAAAGAAGAAAAACATTTACCCTCTGATGCTGCTGATAATGTGCCCGATAGTCTTGAAGATTATCTTGAAATAGCTCAGAATTATGAAGATGCATATAATTATTCAAGTGCAATTTTATATTATAAAAAAGCGTTAACATATACAAATGATGAAGATTTTTCTGTAAAAGAGCCGATTATATATACAAAACTTGCAATATGCTATAAAAAAATTCAGAATGCCGATGAAGCCGTAAGACTTTATGAAAAAGTTTATGAAATATATTTAAAAAATCATTCGGAAAAGGCAAATTCAATATTATTGAGTATTGCACAGATTTATTCGGAAATATATAAATTTGATAAAGCAAAAGAAACATACAACAGAATTTTATATTCGCCTATTACAGCGCCATCAGGAATGATTGTAAGAGTATATCTTGATTTGTCGGAGCTCGAGGATAATAATCTTGATATTGAAGCTGCAATAAAATACATTCAGCAGGCATTATCGGAAGCTGAAAAGACCTCGGATGTCAGATTAATTTCGGAATGTTATTTCAAGTATGCACTTTTGCTTGACGATATCAATAACAGAAATCTTGCACTTAAATATTATTTAAGATGTATTCAGAGTTCGAATGATGCAGAGGTTAATCAATATCTTTCTTCCGCATATTTTAATCTTGCTGAGATTTCATCGGAAAATAATAACAAATCTGCGGCAAAAATGTATTATGAACTTGCTGTTGAAGCGGATAAAAAACAGAATAATTACGAAGGTTTATATTATTCATATTCAAAACTGGCGGAATTATATAAGGGAGAAAATTCCGAAAAAACATACGAATATCTTATAAAAGCATTATCTGCAGCAAAACGATTTGATGATATAAGATATGCGCTTGCTGTTTATGTTGAACTTGGCGATTATTATTTGAGAGAGGAAGAATATAAACGGGCTCTGAAATCTTATATACTTGCAAGAACACTTGCTCCCGCTCATTCTGCCGAGGATATAATATCAAAGATAAATGCAAGAATAAATAAAGTTAAATTACTGCTGGGTGATATTGAATTCAGCAGGCTTATGAGTGAAATAAAGAAAAAACGCTGATGTATGAAGTTTTAGAAAAAATAAATCTGTCTTTTAATGAAAAACAAATAAACAGATTTAATAAATTTATTGAAATAATTACCGGATACAATTCAAAAGTAAATCTTGTAAGTAATAATGATATAAAGTATATTTTTGAGAAACATATATATGACAGTCTGGCGTTAAATTTGTTTTTAACCGGGTATTATAACGGAAAAGGAATCAAGCTGCTGGATATAGGGACGGGCGGTGGTTTCCCCGCAGTTCCTTTGGCTTTAGCTTTTGAAAATATTGAAATTACTGCAGTCGACTCAACAAAAAAGAAAATAGATTTTATAAATATTGTAAAAAATGAGTTAGAAATAAATAATCTGATGACTTTATGTTCAAGAGTCGAGGAGCTTGATAAAAGCTTTAAAAATAAATTTGATGTTGTTACATCAAGAGCAATGGCTGAATTAAGAATTATTTTGGAATATGCGGTTCCTTATCTTAAAACTGAAGGGTATTTTGTATGTTATAAATCTCTGAAAGCGGATGATGAAATAAAAAGTGCGCAAAATGCCTTAAAAATATTAAATGCGGAAATTATAGATAAAATAGAATATACACTGCCTGTAGAAGCAAAAACAACAAGAAATTTAATTGTTATAAAGAAAAAAGGCGGAGTTTCTTCTTTATACCCGCGTAAAAACGGAGCTATCAGGAAAAAACCTCTTTAAATTCTGCTTTTTTATTAAATCTGCCGGGATTCTTACAATATATCTTTTATAATTTTTTCAAATTCCACTTTTATGTCTTTTTCCGTATTTGTGGTTAGTTCATTAATAACGCCTAAAATCGGAATATCCGTATACATTTTTAATTCATCCGCAAAATTAACTGTTGCCTGATTATCGGTTTTTACGGGCATTCTGTTAATAACAATTCCCTTTATGGGAATATTATTCGTTTTTGCATAATGAACGGTTAAAAGAGTATGGTTTAATCTTCCTAAAAAAGGTACCGTTACTATAATTACCGGAATATTTAAAAGTTTTATTAAACCGGCAAAGAGCATATTATCCGAAGCCGGAGCCAAAAGCCCACCTGCACCTTCAACAAAAATTATATCATTATTTTTTTTGAATTCATTAAAATCCGTTTTAATTTTATCCGTATCTATTTTTATTCCTGCTAATCTTGCGGCAAGTGCAGGAGATACTTCACCTTCAAGAAGATAAGAACATTTAGTATTTATTGTTTTGGAAGCTTTTTTTATTTCTTCCAAATCGGGTGCCAAAAATCCTTTTTCTGTCTTTATAGCTCCGGATTGCAGCGGTTTATAGACTCCGGTAACTTTCCCTTTTTCTGCGCAGGCAAGCGCCAGTCCTCCAGTAACAAATGTCTTTCCTATATCCGTATCAATACCCGTTATAAAATATTCCATTTTCACTGCTCCTTATCGGGAAGAACTCTGTTTAAAGCCTCATAGGCAATATTTGTGAGTTTTTCAATTTCTTTTTCGGTGATGATATAAGGAGTTATAAAATATATGCAATTCCACATCGGGCGGAGAATAGCACCTAATTTTAATCCTTCAAGATATATTTTTTTGCCTATACCGTCTTCATAACTGAAAGGCTCTTTTGTTTTTTTGTCTTTTACAAGCTCAACTGCACAAATCATGCCTGTTTGTCTTACATCTCCGACATTTTTATGGTTTTTGAATTTTTCAAGCTCCTTTTTAAATTTTGCTATTTTAGGCTTTAAATATTCTTCTATATTCATTTCTTCAAGAATTTTCAGATTTTCAAGAGCAACCGCAAGAGCAAGCGGATAGGCGGTATAACTGTGACCGTGATAAAAGGTTTTATATCCGTCTTTATCATCATCATAAAATGCGTTAAAAATTTCATCGGTCGTAACAGTAACAGAAAGCGGCATATATCCTGCCGTTATTCCTTTAGCTGCACATATTATATCGGGAACTATTCCGGCATGTTCATAAGCAAAAAGCTTTCCTGTCCTGTAAAAACCCATTGCAACTTCATCATCAATTAAAAGAATATTATATTTATCACAAAGTGTTCTGAGTTTTGTAATATATTCGGGAGGATACATAATCATTCCGCCTGCTGCTTGGACCAGCGGCTCTATAATTATCCCCGCAATATTATCAGCTTCTTCTTTTAAAATATTTTCAACTGAAGAAAGACATTCCGTATTGCAGGTTTCTTTATTGCAGCCCATAGGACATCTGTAACAGTACGGGCTTTCTGCTTGTCTTATTTCAAAAAGCAAAGGTTTATATACCTTGTGATACATGTCAATACCGCCGACAGAGATAGCCCCCAGAGTATCACCATGGTATGAATTTTTTAAAGCTATGAATTTTCTTTTCTCGCTGTGTCCTTTTAAAACCTGATATTGGTAAGCCATTTTTAATGCGACTTCAACGGCAGTTGACCCGTTATCCGAGAAAAAAACATGTTTTAGGTTATTATTCATCATTTCAATAAGTTTTTTTGAAAATTTAATAACCGGTTTGTGTGAAAATCCGGCAAAGATAACGTGTTCAATTTTTTTTGCCTGTTTATAAATTGCTTTATTAATTCGGGGATTAGAATGTCCTAAAGTATTTACCCACCATGAAGAAACAGCATCTATATACTTATTCCCGTCAATATCTTCTAAATAAATTCCTTTTCCTTTTTTTATAATAATGGGTTTATTGGATTCATCTTCCAATGATTTCATCTGGGTAAACGGACGCCAGATATATTTTAAATCATCTTCAATTAATTGTTTTTTGTCCATATTGCCGCCTTATAAGTTCTGTGCATTTCCATTATAATACCAAGTAAAAAAATTTGTCCGAACAAAATTTCACTATATCACATCATCGAATTACTGCTGTGTGCTGGATTTTTATAATTCTTTAGCAGTTTTGAAATGCATTTTGGCAACTTCGTTAAGACGCTCAAAAGAGTATTTATTCACATATTCCCTTGCCTGTTCAATAACTTTAGAAGAAGCTCCTTTTGAAAACGAAAGCTCATATTTATTTTCCATTTCCTGCATTCTTTTAACGAATTCTGCTCTGGCTAAAACGGAAGCTGCCGCGACCGCAATATCTTCTTCCGCTCTTACCATTTGTTTCAATGTAATATTTCTGCCTTTTGTCATTAATGCATTTTTAATAAGGCTTTCGTCTCCGAATTTATCGGCTAACGCATACCCGCAGGGAGTTTTGTCCAGTATATTTTCTATAGCTCTTGCATGTCCCCAGGCTAAGAGTTTATTTAAGTTTTTAAATTTTGAATATAATTCATTGTATTTAGCCGGATTTATTACTATAACCGAATGAACGGAATTCGCCTTTATTTGAGCGGCTAAAGTCAATATTTTTTTATCATCAAGTTTTTTGCTGTCTTTAACCCCGAGAGTTATAAACTTTTCACTGTTCTGTTTATCAGCCAGAACACCTGCAATAACAAGAGGCCCGAAAAAATCCCCTTTTCCTGATTCGTCGGTTCCGATATGGTTCTGTGTATCATTATCGATTAGAGTATGTTTATTTTCATTATTGCCGGAAATTTTATTTGAGCAACCGGACGGCGACGGTGAGTCGGCGGTAGGTTGCGATACTAGATTATTTATTACCGCAACAATACCGTCTATATTTTTCCCCTGTATAAGCAGTTTACCGCTTGTATATAATATTGCCTGAAAAGAAGAGGTTTTTGCTCGCCATATTGAATATTGAACAATATCAAAAGAGGCGCCTTCTTCCTCTAAGTCTTTTTTTATTAAATCAGCCTGATTTGCTGTTACTTTCAGAGAATATGTATTCATTATTTAAAGATAACATAATATTCTATTTTTATGAATATGATATACTTAATGAAAAGGAGTTTAATAAAATGAATTTAGAAATATATCATACAGGTCCGTTTCAGGTTAACACTTATGTTTTAAAAGATCCGGTTTCAAAGGAAGCAGTATTGATTGATGTCGGAGGTTCTTTTGAAGTTTTGAAATCTGCGCTTGATAAAGACGGATATAAAATAAAATTTATTTTAAATACTCACGGGCATTTTGACCATGTTTTAGGAGAAGCGGAGGTTCAAAAGAATTACCCTGAAATTCCTATTTATATGCATAAAGATGATATCAGCCATTTTTCAAGACTAAAAGAAGAAATGGCTTATTTCGGATGTAAGTCGGATGCCGAGCCTCTAAAGCTTAATGAATTTATAGATGAAAATTCCTCTCTTAATATAGGCAGTAATGCAATAAAAATATTTCATACTCCGGGCCATTCAAAAGGAAGTCTAAGCTATTATGCTGACGGAATGTTATTCTCCGGAGATGCCCTGTTCCGCCGTGATATAGGCAGAACAGATTTTTATGACGGAGATTATGATACTCTTATTAATTCCATAAAAACGAAACTTTTGACATTACCTGAAGATACGCAGGTATATCCGGGGCATGGAGCTAAAACAACTATCAGAGAAGAAAAACTTTACAACACTTATTTAAAATAGCGGCTTTTCATTGACTTATTGAACTTAAATTGTTTCTGGAGAAAGTGCCTTGTTTAGAAATAAATATTCTTGTAATCCTTTTACTACTTCATCTCTAAATCCCATTAAAAATACAGCAAGATTTTCTGCTAAATTTTGATTTAATTCGTTCATATTTAACCTTTTCATTTATCAGATAGTTTTAATAACGGCATTTTTAACTTATTTCTTTAATATTGCAAAAGAAAAAGAAATATTTCGTTACAAAAATATAAAAAATCACTCCATTAAAAAGAGTATTTAATTTGTATATGCATTTAAACTTTATTTATTATTTACATCAAAAGTATGATATTCAAAAAAGAGAAATATGATAACCTTAATGTACACGCGAGGAATGAATAAAAAAAAGAAAGGGCTATTATGCAAATAGGAAAATTAAGTTTACATACTGCAAAAGCTGCACAACGTACAACCGCCTCCAATAATGCTGCTGCCAATACAAATAAATTAAGTACAAATCCGTTTGGTGTAAGTTTTAAAGGCAATGTTTTGCAGGCTGATGTTTTTGAGGCTGCAAAAAAGTCTTCAATAGGACAAAATATTACTGAAAGAGGCAAATTATTTGCAAGTGCTGTTGTAAGCGGTATTAATAACTTTAACGAAGCTTTCAAATCAAGAATGAATTCTATAGTTTCTTTTGGTAAGAAAATTACAACCAGTGTATTTGACACTATTGAGAAAATTGGAAATACTGAAATTTCATTAGATATGTCAGGTATAAAAAATAAATTATTCCCTGATAAACAATACAGTGTAAAAAATCTTGCAAATAAATCCGTAGATGAACTAAGGACACTATGGGAAGGGTTAACCCCGGCAGCTGCTGTATAAGTTAAAAAAGAGGGAGAATATATAAATGGAAAACAACAAAAAAATCAGAAATATCATTCAGGCATTAGGTGAACATAAAGATGCTCAAGCAGCTATTGATTTATTAACGGAGCTCGGTACAAATTCTCCTGATGATGAAATCAGAGAACTTACCGCACAGGCTTTGATTAAAAAGAATACCCATGATTCACTTAAGGTTGTTCTTATTTCAAAGGGTAAAGGTATAAATGATTTAAGTGCAAGAGTTGCTATGGCATCCATTAATGAATTGTTGTCATTAAAAGATAAAACAGAAGCCATTAAAATTCTGGATGATACCATAAAAATGCATTCTGAAGAGGACGTAAGAAATACGGCGCGTTCAGTAAGAGCATTAATGACCTTTTCTTCATAAATAATTATTAACATGGGATTTTATATAGAAAGCCTCTCTTATTTGAGAGGCTTTTATTATATCGGGATATTAAAATATATTTATCAATAAAGTTATGATAATATTATTTTAATAACGGAGGAAAAAGTGATGACATATAATATTGCAGTACTTGCCGGCGACGGAACAGGGAAAGAAGTAACGGATGAAGCTGTAAAAATTTTAAAAGCGGCAGGAGAAAAGTATTCAGTAGCATTTGATTTTGCACCTGCTTTAATAGGCGGATGTGCTTATGATGAATATAAAACGCCGCTGCCGGAAACAACCGTTGAACTTGCCAAAAAGTCGGATGCTATACTTTTAGGTGCGGTAGGTGACTGGAAATATGATACTCTGCCTCCTGATGTAAGACCGGAAAAAGCATTGTTGGGTATAAGGAAGGCTTTAAATCTTTTTGCAAATTTAAGACCTGCCTCTGTATATCCGGAATTAACTCATTTATCTCCTTTAAAAGAGGAAATTGTTTCGGGAACCGATATTATGATAATAAGAGAGCTTACCGGCGATGTATATTTCGGTACTCCTAAAGGAATAGAAATAAAAAATAATGAAAAATTCGGTTTTAATAATATGTGCTATTATGAGAGCGAAATATCAAGGATAGCACATATAGCATTTAAAACAGCAATGCAGCGCAATAAAAAATTATGTTCGGTTGACAAAGCAAATGTTCTTGATGTTTCAAGACTGTGGCGTGAAACGGTTTCAAATATTGCAAAAGAATATCCGCAGGTTGAGCTTACACATATGTATGTTGATAATGCCGCAATGCAGATAATCAAAAATCCGAAACAATTTGATGTTATTTTGACAGGCAACATATTCGGCGATATTCTCTCTGATGAAGCTTCTGTATTGGCAGGGTCTTTGGGGCTTCTTCCGAGTGCTTCATTGTCGGATAACGGTCCTGCATTATATGAACCAATTCATGGCAGTGCGCCGGATTTAAAAGGTAAAAATATAGTTAACCCGATTGCAGCAATACTTTCTACAGCTATGATGCTTAAATATTCTTTTAAACGTGATGATATATATAATTGTATTGTTAATGCCGTTCGTAAAACATTAAAAGACGGGTACAGGACGAAGGATATAGAACAATCGGGAATGAGAACAATTAGTACTTCCAATATGGGTGATATAATTAAGGATAATATATTATCAAGCCAATAATACTTCAGAGCTAATTTATAAGAATTATATTTTTGAAAAAATTTTATACTATAGCACAGTGAAATAAACGGAAAAATCAGTTATATTGAATATGTAGATTGAAACGAGCGGACACTTTCTTTCGGGGTTGCGAAAAAGTATTATTAATAAAGTTCGCGATAACTGTTTCAATCTACACTTTTTTATAAATGTTATAAATATAATCTATTTAATTAAAGCCTGTATTTCTTTAAAATTCGGATGTTTTGAGCTTTTTAAAAATTCAAATAAAACCATTTCTAAAGTTACGGTTTGTGCTCCGTCGTGTCTTAACCGTTTTAGTGCGGCAATTTTATTTTCTTCCGTTCTGGAACCGCATGCATTTGCAACAACAAAAACTTCATAACCGTTGTTTAACAAATCAAATGCCGTTTGCAGCACACAAATATGAGTTTCTATCCCGAGTATTATAATTTGATTTCTTTTTTTTGTTTTTAATAACTTTTTGAAACCTTCTTCTTTTAAAGCGCTAAAATGTGTTTTCTCAATATAATTTGCGTCCGGCAGAGCAAGTTTTATTTTATCAATTGTACTTCCCAGCCCTTTCGGGTATTGCTCCGTAATTATTGACGGAATATTTAAAATTCCTGCCGCTTTTGCAATTTTAGCCGCACTTTCTGAAACTTCTTTATCTTTCAGCATATTAACAAGTTTTTCCTGTACGTCTATTATTAATAAAATACTGTCTTCACTGTTTATTACATTCATCTTAATCACCTTTATATAACATCAATAAATTTATTATATAATAAGTTTGTTATGGAAAAGATAAAAAATATATTAAAAAATAAAAAATGTTTAAAACTAATCTGCGGTGCGGGCAATGAAAATTTAAAAGAAGTGGAAAGGCTTGCCTTTGTTTATTCTTCGGCAGGATTCAACATGATTGATTTATGTGCAAAACCTGAAGTTCTTACTGCAGCAAAAAGAGGTATTAAAAGAGCCGATAAAGAAAATGATATGCTTATATGTATAAGCATAGGAATGCAGGAGGATATTCATCTTTCCAAAGCCGTAATTAACAGACAGAAATGTGTTTTATGCAAAAAATGTATAGAAGTTTGTCCTCAGAATGCCGTTTATGAAGATGAAGAAAAAATATTTATTGAAGAGAAAAAATGTATAGGCTGCTTAAAATGTGTAAATATCTGTAATAACTCTGCAATTTTGATTGAGCATAAATATAAGGCTCCTTATACAATGCTGCTTCCTTTAATTTCTGAAAAAATCGACTGTGTTGAATTTCATTGTTCAAGCAGCAATGAAAAGGTAATTCTTGAAGAATGGAATAAAATAAAATCAATATATAAAGGATGCACCGGTATTTGTTTAGACAGGTCAAAACTGGGTGACGACAGGTTAATTTCATTAATAAGGGAAATGGGTAAAGATGAGAAATTCTTTATTCTGCAGGCTGACGGGAAACCGATGTCGGGAGGTAAAGATGATTATAAATCAACACTGCAGACAGTTGCTTTTGCCGATATCATAAGGGAGGCAGAAATTCCCGCGTTTTTAATTCTTTCCGGCGGAACTAATTCTAAAACTTTGAAACTGGCTAAAGAATGCGATATTGCAGTTGACGGCATTGCTCTTGGCAGCTACGCAAGAAAAATAGTTAAACAGTATATTGAAAAAGATGACTTTTTTGAAAATCCGGAAGTAATGAAAGAAGCTGTCAGCACAGCTAAAAGATTAGCTGATGAACTATTGTCTGATATGTAATAACATATAATCTAGTCAAGATTACGTTTAAAAACCCTGCTTGCGGCTGTCAGTGTGATAGAAGCTATAATTAACAAAGGTATAAAATTTAAAACGGCATCTTCTATTCCCATTCCTTTTAGAAAAATTCCTTTTGTTAACGTAATAAAAAATCTTATGGGATTCAGCCATGTTAATAATTGCCAGCCAATTGGCATATCTTCTATCGGTGATATAAAGCCTGAAAGCAGAACGGCCGGCATTTGAAATGTAATTACACCTAATATTGCCTGCTGCTGTGTTCTGCATATTGAAGAAATATAAAGCCCTATTCCTACGATTGATAAGAGTGAAATAAATACGGATATAATAAATAAAATGCCTGAACCTGCAAAGGGCACTTTAAATAATGTTATTATAATTAATGACATTATACATGTTAAAAACATTGCTATTATAAGCGGCGGAATGGTTTTGCCCAGAAGTATTTCAAATGAAGTCAGGGGACTTACTATAAGCTGGTCAAAAGTCCCGAGTTCTCTTTCTCTTGCTATTGGTAATGCCGTTAAAAGCAATGTGATAACAAGGGCAAGCATTGTTACCAGAACTGTTAATATGTACCATTTATATTCAAGATTCGGATTATACCAGTTTCTTACGGATATATTAATTTTTGCGCCTTTATCTTTTAAAATTTCATTATTATAGTCATTTATAATTTGAGAAGCATAACCGCTTGCTATAGAGGCTGTATTTGTCTGTCTTCCGTCGGCTGTTATTAATACGTTTACGGGTCTTTTTGCTTTTATTGAAGAAGAGAAATCATTATTTATAATTAATCCAATCTGGACTTTTTGATTATCCAGTTTATTTTTGAATTCTTTTTCATTATCAACGTAGAAGAATTTTCTGAATCTTGGGGAATTTTCAAATTTAGAAAAAAGTTCTCTTGATTCAACAGATTTATCTCTGTCTATTGCAACGACATCTATATTTTTAACTTCCATAGTAATAGCGTTCGCAAAAATAAACAGCTGCAGCAGGGGCATTGCGATTATAATTCCTCTGCTTTTAGGATCTTTCCAGGTTGTTATAAATTCTTTTTTTACAAGGGCAAATACCCTTCTTAAAGAGTCTTTTATCATTTATTAAGCCTCATATCGGTTTTTGCATATACTGCACAAAAAAGTATTATTCCCGGAACGGAAAGAAAAATTGAATTTATAAATACAATTTCCCATACCGTTCCTGCCATAAATTCACTTTCAATAAATGTTATAAAATATCTTGGCGGCAGAATCATAGTAAGATATTGGAAGAAATAAGGCATTGAATTAATAGGAAACATAAGACCGGACAGCAAAAGCGAGGGAAGAAAACCTAATCCTATTGAAATCTGGCTTGCCAGAAACTGATTTTTTAAAATTGAAGAAATTAATAATCCTATTCCTAAAGATGTAAACAAGAATAAAGAGCTTACTGTAAAAAGAATAACAAAGCTTCCCCTGAACGGAACTTTAAAAACAGCACAGCACATAAATACATTAAACGCCATTGAGAGCATTCCTAAAATAAAATACGGAATATATTTCCCCAGTACTATGTCAATTTTTTTGACAGAAGTACTTAAAAGAGCTTCCATTGTTCCTCTTTCCCATTCTCTTGCAATAACAAGTGCTGTTAAAAGTATTCCTATCAATGTCATTGTTACGGCTAACGACCCGGGCAGAATAAAATAATGGCTGTTTAAATCCTGATTGTACCATATTCGTATTGAAGGATTTACTATATCTTTCCTTATAAGATTATTGTATTTACTTATTGAAAGCCATTGATTTAATATTTGCATTGAATAATTTTGAACATAATTTGCGGTATTAACGTCTGTTCCGTCTGTTATTACTATTGCATCGGCATTTTGTCCTTTTGATAATTTCTTTGAAAAATCGTTCGGAATAATAACTGCACCTTTTATTTTGGAGCGCGTGATATTTTTAATTATATCCTGTTCATTATCGTAAATTATTGAATTTATGTACTTACTATGTCCGAAAGATTTTATTAAAGTTGATATTTCAGGATTTGCATCATCGTTCTTAATACCCATAGTAACTTTTACGGTATCAAGGTTAATTCCGTACATATAAATAATTATTGATATAAGAGGGAGAACAAACGCTATTAATATACTGCTCGGATCTCTTATAATCTGAAAGAATTCTTTTTTTATTAAAGCGCAAAGTATTTTCATTTTTTCCCGCTTTCCTTAATCAAAGTAATAAAGGTGTCTTCCATGTTATCGGCATTTGCTTTTTGCTTAAGTTCTTCAGGTGAGCCGATTGCAATTGTTTCACCTTTATAAAAAAGGCTTATTCTGTCACAGTATTCCGCTTCATCCATAAAATGAGTTGTTACAAGTACTGTTACTCCTTTTTTAGAAAGTGATATAATGTGATTCCAGAACTCGCGTCTTGTTATTATATCTACGCCTGATGTGGGTTCATCAAGGAATAAGATCGGCGGATTATGTATTAATGCGCATGCCATTGACAGACGCTGCTTAAATCCTAACGGAAGATCCTCGGATTTATGGTTTTCTATATCTTTAAAATTAAAGATTTCTATTATTTCGTCAACTCTTTTTCTTCTGTTTAAAAGTCCTATACCATAAACACCGGCAAAGAATTCCAGATTTTGCTTTACGGTGAGATTTCCGTACAATGAAAATTTTTGTGCCATATACCCCAGTTTTGAACGTGCCTTTGACGGATTTTTTAATATATCAGTTCCTGCAATTTTAGCAGTTCCTGCTGTCGGTCTTGTAAGTCCGCACATCATTTTAAATGAAGTTGATTTTCCGGCACCGTTGGGTCCGAGTAAACCGAATATCTCGCCTCTTTTTATACAAAAAGAATTATTCTTTACGGCATAAAAGCTTCCGTATTTTTTCTCCAGATGAATTGCCTCAACACTACAGTCAATATCGATGCTAACGGGTTCATAGCTTTCTGCTATTAATGATTTTTCCTGTTTATAACCGCCCATAAGCTCAATAATTTTATTTTCGAATTCTTTTGTTGTCTTTGCAATATCATAGGGTTTTCCTTTATAAATAACATTCCCTTTATCCATTACAACCGCGATATCAAAACTGTGAGCCTCATCAAGGTATGCTGTTGACCATAAAACCGTTGTTTCGGACGAAATCAGATTTCTTACCATTGTCATTAAATCCCGTCTTGATATAGGATCAACTCCGACAGAAGGTTCATCCAGTACAAGAAATTCCGGTTCGCCTAAAAGCGCGCACGCAAGCCCGAGTTTTTGCTTCATTCCTCCGGATAATGCACCGGCAAGTCTGTCTTGGAACTGTGACAAATTTGTGAATTCCAGTAATTTATCGAAATTATATGAAGCATTTTTTAAATCGGCATATAATTTAAGATTTTCAATTACCGTTAAATCTTCATATAGTCCGAATTTTTGAGGCATATATCCTATTTTTGGCGTTAATTTTTCTTTTTGATTTACAGGGTCAAGATTTAAAGTTCTTATTTCGCCCGAGTCTGCCTTCAACAGACCTATAATCAGTCTTATTAAAGTGGTTTTACCGGCTCCGTCAGCACCTATCAGACCTGTAATTTTTCCTTTTTCTATATCCAGAGAAAGATTATCTACAGCTCTGTCATTGCCAAATGTTTTTATAAGATTTTTAATTTTTACCGTATTCATTTTACTGTATCAAATTAATTTTTATTGTAACTGGCATACCCTGACGCAGGAACTCATCAACATCATCAATATAAACCCTTATACGATAAACCAAATCGGTACGTAAATCTTCCGTTTGCACTGTTTTTGGAGTAAATTCGCTTACGGGAGAAATATATCCGATATATCCTTCGTATTCTCTGTAATTACCGGTTTTTGGGTCTTTTGAATCAGTTAATACTTTCGCTTTCATTCCGTATTTTATATTGCCTAAATCTGTTTCATTTACATATGCTCTAATCCAAACAGGTTTATTTTTTGAAATTGTATATACAATCTGACCTTTTGTAACCGTTGCCCCGGGTTCTTGTACTCTTACAGTGATGATTCCGTCATCGGGTGCATATATTTTTGTATAATCCAGTTGATTTTTAGCATAATCTTTTTGTGCAGCTGCAGCATCATAATCAGCTTTTGTTTTATCTTTCGTATTTAACAGAGTATCGCATTCCTGTTTGGAAACAATATTATCTTTGCATAACGGCAGCTGCTTTTCATATTTTTGAAGCGCATCATTTTTTAAAGCAATGGTTCTTTCTTCTTCTGCAATTGCTTTATTCAGATTTGTTTTATAATCTCTATCGTCAAGAACAGCAATGAGTTCGTCTTTTTTGACACTGTCGCCTTCTTCTTTAATCATTTCAAGAATTTGCCCTGCAACCTGAAAGCTCATATCGACCTGCCTTATTTCAATGTTGCCGTATAAAGTTAATTCATTCGGATTTTTCTTTTCTCGTGTTAAAAAGAAAACCAAAGCTCCGAGAATTATTAGTATTAAAATAATAACTATAGCCTTTTTCTTCATAACTGACCTCCGACGGCTTTATATAATGTATAATAATTAACAATACGCTGCGTTTTTGCATTTGCTGCTTCATTTTCCGTATTTATAAGATTTATTTTTTCCTCTAAATAATCAGGATTTGAAATGACTCCGTTATTCATTTTTTTTAATGCATTTTCAAAATTGCTTGTTTCATATTCTAATTTATTTTGGGTATTTTCCTTAATTTTTAAATCATGCTTTGCTATATATAATGCTGTATTTACTTCTTTTACGGCATTGAGGTTAGTCTGGCAGTAATTTTCAAAAAGTTCTTCATATTTTGATTTTTGTATTTTTAAATTTGAAATTTTTCTGCCGCCCTGAAAAATATCCTGTGTTGCTCCTGCTAAAATAGCTGCTAATGATGATTCCCAGGAAAAGAAATTTCCCGGTGCTATTGTATTAAACGCCCATATACCGGTTATATTGAAGGAAGGAAAGAATTCTTTTTTTGCAATTCTTACATCAATTTTGGCTTTTTCCAGTGTTTTTTCTGCCTGCATTACATCGGGGCGGGCAAAAATTACATCGGAAGATATTTCTTCAGGTATATTAAGGTTATATTCCATTGTATTTAGAGTGCCTCTTTGCATATTATCGGTACATTCGGGCTCCAGTGCGCATAATACAGCAAGCTGCATTAAGAGTGTTTTCTGTTCTTTTTTCAGTTCTTCATATTTGTTTTTTGATGTTTCTAATTCTTTTTTTGAATTGTTCAGTTGATTAATATCAATTATTCCTCTTTTGTACTTTTTTTCGTTTGCAGAAAGCAGTATTTGCCGGATTTCAATATCTTGTTTCTGATTTTTAAGCAGAAAATCATATTGAAGGATATTTGTATAAACAGAGGCAACATCACTTAAAAGAGCAAGATAAACAGCTTTTTCTTCATATTTAACAGCCTCATAATTTTTTAATGCACTTTTTGTTTTATCTCTGTTTTTTAATAAAAAATCAGCTTCATAATTTGCTATAAAGGGAAGTACAAAGGCATTATTGCTCAATTGAAAATTATCAAACCTTGGTACATGAACGCCAAGATATGAAGGACTTACACTTAAAGACGGCAGTTCTTTTCCGAATGAATATTTTGCCTGTTGCCTGTATTGCTCTACTTTTGCAGATGTTTGTTTAAGTTCATGATTATTGTTAAAAGCCTGTGTAATATAATAAACCAGGCAATCATCATTGAATCTGTTAAAAAATTCTAAATTAATATCTTCTTTGCAAATACCGAAAGAAGATTGTGCAGATGTAAATAACAGAAGGATAAAAAACAGCTTTTTAATCAACTTTTGCCTCCTTCAATAAAACGTTAACATATAATTTTAAATTTTCTTTTATAATTTTAATATCTTTTTGAGTAAAATCATCTTGCCCTAGCGGCTTAAGTGAAAATAGAGGAAGCAGTCTCGGAGAGTTTATCTGGGATATTATAAAAAGAGTTTTGAATATAATTTCTCTGTCATTTTCTTTTTTATCAAAAATGCAGGCTATTAGTCTTCTTAAATATTTAAAAGCCGGAGATTCTATTTTCGCTTTCGGATTATGTTGTTCTTTTAGTAAAAAAATTAATACATCCGTTGTAATGTTATTGTAAAAAAATTCAATAAATTTATCCAAAACAAGCATTAATATTTGAATTTGTTGTTTTTTTGGAATGGTAGTTAAATCTTCATCCAAATTTAAAAAGGTTTTTGCATATTCTGTTTGTCTTTCTATTAATTCATCAATTATAGCCTGATACAGTTCTTTTTTACCTCCGAAATAATATGAAATCATGCATATATTTACATTTGCTTTTTTGCATATTTCACGAATACTGACAGCATCAAAGCCTTTTTTTGCAAATAATTTTGTTGCGGTACTTAATATTTTCTGTTTAGAATTTTCAGGCATGACATCTCCCGTTGTTTATAATAAAACAAACGTTTGATTTATGCAAGTTAAATAAAAAATAAACTCTTGGCAAGTAGACATACGAAACGCGAAACCTGCGAAGCAAAAATATACAAAAAAAACGGAACGACAGGATTTGCACGAAAAACGAGGCGAGATAACGAGCCGTAGTTTTACGGGTCGGGTGAGATAATTTTCT
>CALUSW010000021.1 GCA_944323535.1 Candidatus Gastranaerophilales bacterium
CAATCACCTATCATTTTACAGGTTTCTGCAGGTGCAAGAAAGTATGCTAACCAGACATATTTATTAAAATTGGTACAAGCAGCATTGGAAACAACAACTGTTCCTATAGCATTACATTTAGACCACGGTGCAGATTTTGAAATATGCAAAGCATGTATTGACGGCGGTTTCTCATCTGTTATGATAGACGGTTCCAGATTCCCGCTCGAAGAAAATATAAAATTAACAAAACAGGTTGTTGATTATGCACATGCAAGAGGAGTTTCGGTTGAAGCAGAACTCGGCAAATTAGCAGGTGTTGAAGATGATGTAAAAGTTGATGCTAAACATGCAACATATACAGACCCCGAAGAAGCAGTAAGATTTGTAAAAGAAACAGGCTGTGATTCTTTAGCTATTGCTATAGGTACATCTCACGGCGCATACAAATTTAAAGGCGAAGCTAAACTTGATTTTGAAAGATTAGCTGAAATTAAAAAAGCATTGGCAGATGCAGGATTTCCTGATTATCCTATCGTTCTTCACGGTTCATCTTCCGTTCCTAAATATCTGGTTGAAAAATGCAATGAATTCGGCGGGAAATTACCTGATGCACAGGGTGTTCCGGAAGACATGCTTAACTATGCTTCAAAACACGGTGTAGCAAAAATCAATATAGATACCGACTTAAGATTGGCAATGACAGCTACAATAAGAGAGTTCTTTATTGAGCATCCGGAAAAATTTGACCCCCGTGAATATATGGGTCCGGGCAGAACCGCTGTTAAAGAACTGGTTATGCACAAAATGAGAGATGTTTTAGGTACTGCAGGACACGCTAAAGATTAATAAATTTATTAATTTTTTAAATAAGGTAAAGATGTTTTTCTTTACCTTATTTTTTTATATAATAAGATTGTTCAGTTTAAATATATAAAGCCAAAATATTTAAAACGGCATTAAAGTTAGTTAAGGATAAATATATGATTAAATATTTCTATGGTTCATTTTTTGTCACGATTGCTGGAGCAATATTCGCCTATTTCTGGGGAGAGCATTCACATCCGGGAAGCGGGTTTATGGCGTTATTTATAGTAGCTTTTTTATCAATTCTTGAAGTTACTCTGTCTTTTGATAACGCGGTTATTAATGCAATGAAACTTGAAAAAATGTCGGATAAATGGCGTCATAGATTTTTAACATGGGGTATTGCAATTGCCGTTTTCGGTATGAGATTTTTATTTCCGATACTTGTAGTTGCTGCATTTTCGGGATTAACCGTTATCGGAGTTACAAAACTGGCTTTGTATGATGTTGATAAATATGCCCATTATCTACACATGGTGCATGCTCCGCTGGTTACTTTCGGCGGTTCTTTCCTTCTTATGATTTTTCTTGCTTATTTCTTCCATGAAGAAAAAGAGGTCCACTGGATAGCCTGCCTTGAAAAACCGTTATTAAAACTTAATTGCGTAAAATATATTGATGTTGTATTCGCTCTTATTGCTCTTATGATATTGCAGCATTTTATTATTGATGAAGCACAAAAAGTTGCTGTTATAATGGCAGGATTTACGGGAATTGTCCTTTATCTTGTTATTGACAGTATAAGCAACCTGCTTGAACAGATTGCGGAAAGAAAAGCAGCACTTATGGGCGGGGCCGCAAAACTCGGATTTATAGGTTTTCTATATCTGGAATTAATAGATGCATCTTTTTCATTAGACGGGGTTTTGGGTGCTTTTGCCATAAGTAAAGATATTATTATTATTTCCATAGGTTTAGCAATAGGGGCAATGTTTGTCCGTTCTCTCACCATATTTATGGTTGATATGAAAACCCTTAAACAGTATTTATATTTGGAACACGGAGCACACTGGGCTATCGGATTTCTTGCAATAATTATGTATATAAGTACAAGAGTTGAGGTGCCTGAGGTTGTAACAGGCGGTACCGGACTTGTAATTGTCGGGGCTGCTTTTATTTCTTCCATTGTTCATAATAAAAAGCTTATTAAAGAAAAAGTAAAAGAAATTTGCGAAAAATAATAAAAAAATATAACTGATAATAAATTATTTACCTGATTTTGTATTACTGTATTAAAAAAAGGCTTTGAAAAATTATGATAATAGATTTTAATAAGCTGGAGAATAAAATATATAATGAATTTGAAAAGTATTATAAAGATAATATATTACATCTTTTCTTAAGATTTAATAATATAAATATTTCTAAATATATTTCCTTTTTATCATATGGTTTTGTTTTTTGTATATTGTTAATGTTTATATTTGCAGTTGCAGCTGTAACAGTAAGTGTTTTACTGGCTCTTTATATACTTAAAGACGACATTTATTTTATTTTATGCAATATGTTAATTTTAAGCTTTATTTTTACGTTTATATTATTGTTAATCTTTGTATTTTCGTATTCTTACATTCAATATCCTGCCCTTATTACAGCTGTTTATGTATCGTTATTAAATTTTTTTGAAGATAAAACAAAAGATAATTCTATATCAGAAGAATTTCAGCATTATTTAATCAACTCAAAAATATTAGCCAGAAGAAATAAAGTGGATAATATAAGCGGTGAAATTTTTTTAGAAGGAATATATAATAATGCAAATATATCTATATCCAATATCAGAGTAAGAGAAAAATATCTTGTGATGAGAAAACGCAGAGGCTCCCTAGGCAACGATATATATAAAGAAGTAAGATCGGATATCATTTTTATTCATATTAAAAATACAGCTTCATTATTTAATGATGTAATAATTATCAGTCCGAAACATCACGGAATTCTTTATCAGAAAAAATTGAGAAAAATAAAGCTCCCGGACAGAGAATTCTCAAAAGAATATGGTGTTTTTTCCAATTCAACAAAATCTGCATTAAATTTATTATCTTTTGAATTGAGAAATTTTCTGCTGGAATATTCAAGAAAAAACATCCCGTTTGCTGTTTTATGTGATGGAGAGAACATAGATATAATAATAGAATATAAATCCCTGCCTGTAATTACAACATCCAATAGTCAATACTTTTATGAAAATAAGCTAAAGGATTTAATATATATATTAAAAATATCGGATATTATAAAATTTGACGGTTATAATATGATTCAAAACTGAACAATTACTGCATTTCAGTTTTATAAAAAAGCAATTGAAAAAGATTATTATTAATTGTAAAATTGGCATATACAAGAAGAGAGGGTTTTTATATGAAACTAATGGAAGGTAAAAGAGGCGTTATATTCGGTGTTTCTAACACTCACGGGATTGCATACGGTATAGCAAAACAATTATTTGAAGCAGGTGCAGAAATTGCATTTACTTATGCCGGCGAAGTAATGGAAAAAAGAGTCCGTCCGATAGCAGAATCCATGAACGCAAAAATTATAATGAATTGTGACGTAACAAAAGAAGATGAAGTTAAAGCTGTTTTTGCGCAGCTTGAAAAAGTATACGGCAAGATTGATTTTGTTGTTCATGCCGTAGCCTTTGCAAACAGAGAAGACTTAACGGGTGAATTTATTAATACTTCAAGAGAAGGCTGGGATTTAGCCCTTGGAGTAAGCTCATATTCTCTTGTTTCTCTTGCAAGAAATGCTAAACCGATTATGAATGAAGGCGGTTCAATTCTGGCACTGACATATCTCGGCGGAGAAAAAGTTGTTGCAAATTATAATGTAATGGGTGTTGCAAAAGCGGCACTTGAATCATCTGCAAGATATTTAGCCGAAAACCTCGGCAAACATGGTATAAGAGTAAATTGTATTTCGGCAGGCGCCGTAAAAACTCTTGCTGCAAGCGGTATAGACGGATTCGGCAAAATGCTTAAAGCAGCAGTATTAAAAGCACCGCTTAAGAGAAATGTTACTCTTGAGGATGTCGGTAAAACAGGACTTTATTTATTATCTGATTTGTCCTCGGGGGTTACGGGCGAAGTTATCCATGTTGACTGCGGATGCCACTGTGTATATGCTTCTCAGGATGAAATGGCGCTTTTAGGCAAATAAAAATCCGGTATAGTTATAAAAAAGGAGAACTTTTGTTCTCCTTTTTTTGTTGTATTCATATATTATAAAAAAAATATTATAATCTATGTTGTTACATAAAAGAGGGAAATAAGAATGACAATACTGGCTTTAGTTATATTTATTACAGTTCTATTCTTTTTATATTCTCTTTATGCTTCTGTTATAAAGAATAAAAATACCGTTCTGGAAGCATTATCGGGAATAGATGTACAGCTTAGAAAAAGATATGATTTAATTCCTAACTTATTAACAATAGCTAAAAAATTTATGGAGCATGAAAAGGAATTGTTCGGTAAAATAACAGAATTAAGATCAAAAGCAATAAATTCAGAATTGGGAACAAAAGAAAAATTCAGGGCAGAAGCGGAATTAGATACCCAGTTAAAAGCTTTAATGGTAAATGTTGAAAATTATCCGGCTTTAAAATCAGATGCCGCAATGGTACAGGCTATGCAGACATACAATGAAGTAGAAGAACATATTTCCGCGGCAAGAAGATTTTATAATTCAGCTTTAACTCAATTAAGAAATTCCATACAAATATTTCCGGGTTCTATATTTGCCGCTTGCGCAGGAGAAGCCGCAAACCTAAGTTATTTTGAGACAGATGCGGCATCAAGACAACCTGTTAATGCAAGAGATTATCTATAGAAAGATATTAATTGATGGCAGAAAGTTATAAAGAGGTACAGAGAAAACTTTTTTCATCGGAATTTAATAAGTTTTTCAGGAAAAAGATTTCTCTATATCTTGGTAAAATTGAAAAATTAAGAAAAAAATATTTATTATTTGTTTATATTATTGCAGCAATAGCACTATTACCGGTAATAATATCTTTTGTTTATTTTCTCATAGATTATGAAGGTATGTTATTAATTCTTTCCAAACATGGAATAAATATTTTAATGTTTGAAGCATTTATTTTGGTATTAATATCTTACATAGTAAAAGGATATCAAAACAAAGTAAAACCGTTAATTCTACCGCGTCTGCTGTCTTTTGCAGGTGACTTTCGGATAATAGATAAAAACAGTCCGGAATATAATGTCAGACCGTATGTATCTTCTTTGGAATTATTTAGTTTTTTTAACAGATATAGCTGTGATGACAGAATTGAAGGAATGTATAAGAATATAAAAATCAGTATTTCGGAAATTTTACTTCGAAAAGAAACAGGCTCAGGCAAGAGAAGACGGATTGTAACCATATTCGACGGACTTTTAGTAAAAGTTCCTTGTCTAAAAAAATATAAAGGAACAACATATATAAAAAGAAACGGAATATGTTTAGATTTTAGCGGTAATAAAGTAAATCTTGAAGATCCGGAGTTTGAAAAATATTATGATGTATATTCAAGCGATCAGATAGAGGCAAGATATTTAATAACGACAGCTTTTATGAACAGAATGGTAGAACTTGCAAAAAAAGGAATAGGGCAAAATATAACATTATCTTTTGAACACGGAAATATAAATATTGCCGTTGCTTCGTCAAAAGATTGGTTTGAACTTCCTATAATGAAATCTGCAAATGATATTGTGGTTTATAGAGCTATTATACTGGAAATTATCACAATCTTATCAATTATAGACTCATTAAAATTAGATGTGAATATTGGATTGTAATTATACAGTTAGTAAAGAAAAGTAATAATTGCTAAAAAGAAAATTTGTTTTTGGTAAAATGTGTAGTGTGTAGAACATATGAGCAAGAGTAATGAAAGAACGAATTGTCCTTTTAGCTATTATATCTTCATTATTAATACTTTTATATTTTTTCCAGAACCATATGAATACGCCATGTGCATTTATGACAATCTTAATATTCATGGCACTTTATACTACATATATGCAGATTGCATTTAAACATCAGGTAAGAAAACAAAGAAAACATCCCGTTGAAAAAAATTATAATTATAAACCCTTTGTAAGTATACTTATTCCCGCTCATAATGAAGCGGAGGTTATAGAAAATACCGTAGAAAATATCTCTAAAATTGAGTATCCTAATTATGAAATAATAGTAATAGATGACAGAAGTACTGATAATACGGCACAAATTCTGGAAAATATCTGTACTAAATATAAGAACTTAAAATATTTTTCAAGAACAAAAGAAGCATTTGCAGGTAAATCTGCGGTGTTGAATGATGCCTTAAAGATTGCAAAAGGCGACGCAATTTTAGTATTTGACGCAGATGCAAGAGTTAAGCCTGATTTTTTAAAAGAACTTATTCCCGCACTTGAACCCGAACAGGTCGGAGCAGTTCAGGCAAGGAAAGTAATAATAAACAGGGAACAAAATTTTCTTACAAGATGTCAGGATAATGAGATGGCGGTTGATACTCATTTTCAGGTCGGCAGGGATTCTGTTAAAGGCGCCGTCGAATTAAGAGGAAACGGAGAACTTATAAAAAGAAAAGCGCTTGAAGATGTCGGCGGCTGGAATATATATACAATAACCGATGATCTGGATTTATCAACCAGATTGCAGATAAAAGGGTGGGATGTCCGCTTTTGCCCTGATGTATGCGTTTATGAAGAAGGAGTGCCTTCATACATTCCGCTTTTAAAACAAAGAAGACGATGGATTGAGGGAAGCATAAGAAGATATCTTGAACATTTTTCAGATGTTCTTACTTCTAAAGATATGTCTTTAAGAGTCAGCCTTGATATGACCGCATATATAACCGAATTTATTCTGCCGGTCTGGATGGTTTCAGAAATTCTTATTCAGTCATACAGATTTATAAAAGATGACCAAAACTGGATACTATCATCTATGGCTCTGTCAACTTTAATGTGCGGATTTTTTATTGTTGCTCTTTTCTACAGTTTAAGAAAATATGTAAAACTAAAACCCCTTGATAACTTATGCCAGTCTGTAACAACGGCGGCATATATTGTGGTATTATGGTTTCCCCTTGCCATTTTTATTATATTTAAAATAATATTTATGAAGAATAATCTTGACTGGGGTAAAACAAAACACGGAACAGCCAAAATCAGGCAGGAAATTATTCCGGATAAAACAATAAAGAAAGAAGCCGAACAATTAATTAACATTTAAAAAGGAGAAAATAAACAGTGGATTTCACAACATTAACAGTAGAATTATTAAAAATATTAAATAATATAACGGGAAGTTACGGGCTTGCCATAATTGCATTAACCGTAATAGTAAGGCTCTGCCTGTGGCCTTTGGGAGTATCCCAGCAGCGTTCAATGCGTTCTATGCAAATTTTACAGCCCAAAATGAAACTAATTCAGGAACGCTATAAGAATGACCCTCAAATGGCGCAGAAAAAATTAATGGAATTTTATAAAGAGCATAAATTTAATCCGATGTCGGGCTGTCTGCCTTTGTTAATTCAAATGCCTATATTTATTTTGCTCTATACGGCATTAATAAGCCCTCAGTTTATTCAGGAAGCGGGAAATTCTAATTTCTTCTTTATAGACAGGCTTGATAAAACTTTAAGAGGAAGCGCGGGAAGTTCTTATGATAATACGTTTAGTGTATCTGCTAACGATAAATTTACCGTTTATAAAAAAGTTAAAGTATTTATGGGTAATGATGAACTTGATAATGTAAAAATCACCTCTAAAAATGCAGTAAAAGTTCAAGGACAGATTGAACCCGGACAGACTATGGATTTAAAAATCAATCTGGATGATTTTGATTTAAAATACAGCCAGATGGATAAAATTACATCTGCCGAAATTGATATACAGAATATAAAAACAAGAGAAGTTGAAACTGTTAAATTTGAAAGAAGAGATAACATAATGGCTGCGACTGTTCCGACAAATGCACCGCAAAGCCAATTCCATATGGATGTTCTTGTATTAATTCTTCTTTTTGCCGCAACCATGATTGCAACACAAAAAGTAATGATGGCTTCAAATAAAAATGTCCAGCAAGACCCTATGCAGGCGCAAATGCAAAAAATGATGGGAACCATGATGCCTGTTATGATTATCTTTATGTTTATTATAGCTCCGATTCCGGCAGGGGTTTTATTGTATCTGGTAGTAAGTAATATATTTCAGATTATTCAAACAGTTGTTATTAACAAACAGCTGGAAGCCGAAGATAATCATAAACATGCCGTTAAAGATTTATCAGAAGCTAAAACCATTAAACCAATAGAAACAAAAACAATTGAAACAGATAAAAAATAATGCAGCTGAAAGATTTTGATTATAACTTGCCGGAAGAACTGATTGCACAGTTTCCGGCACAAAAAAGGGATATGTCAAGAATGCTTGTTTTAAACAGGCAGGATAAATCCCTATTGCATAAACATTTCTATGATATTACGGATATTCTTGATAAAAATGACTTTCTTGTTTTTAATAATACAAAAGTCATTCCGGCAAGATTATATGCAAGAAAAGAAACAGGTGCGTTAATTGAAGTTCTTCTCGCAAGAGAAATTGAAAAAGATATTTGGATTGCACTTATAAGACCGTCTAAACGGGTAAAGGAAGGACTTATACTGAAAGTTTCCGAGGAATTATCCGTTGAAGTTCTGTCTAAAATTGACGATAAATGGCGGTTACGTCTTTTATATGAAGGAAATATTTTCGAGATTTTAAACAGAGCCGGAAATATTCCTCTGCCCCCTTATATAGAAAGAAAATTAACAGACGGAGAATATAAAAAACTCGATTTTGAAAGATATCAGACAGTATATGCAGAAAAAGAAGGCGCCGTTGCCGCGCCTACTGCGGGGCTTCATTTTACGCCCGAAATTATAAAAAAACTTGAAAATAAAAGAGTTTCTCATTGTTTTGTAACTTTAAATGTAGGGCTCGGAACTTTTAAACCGGTTAAATGTGATAATATTTTGGAACATAAAATGGACGCTGAAGCTTTTGAAATTACAAAAGAAGCTGCGGATTTAATTAATGACGCAAAAGCAAAGGGAAAAAATATTGTTGCTGTCGGTACAACCTCCGTAAGAACATTAGAAACAACCATGAATAAATACGGAAAAATAAAACCCTGCAAAGATACCTCAGAATTATTTATATATCCGGGCTATGAATTTAAAATAGTTGATAAGCTTATAACAAACTTTCATCTCCCGAAGTCAACACTGTTAATGCTGGTGAGTGCATTTGCCGGTAAAGATTATATTTTCAAAGCCTATGAAGAAGCCGTAAAAAATAAATACCGTTTTTACAGTTACGGCGATTGTATGTTAATAAGGTAGATTATATGTTTTTAGTATCAATCCTCTTAATATTACTTTCTTCTTATTTAATATTATCTATTATCAGCGGAAGCAGAAAAACTGCGGGTTTTATTTATTTTTTGATTATAGCGTTTTCGCAGATTATTCTGTCTTTTGAAATATTATCTTTATTTAAGATAATTTCAAGAGATAATTTTTTTATTTGTAATATTTGTTTCTTTATTCTTTCATTGATTTTATTTTTTAAAAGCGGGCAGAAAATATTTATTCCCAATATAAAAACAGAAGCTATAAGAATAATAGCTGCACTAAAAAAAGATAAATTACTGATATTTTTATCGGTCTGTTTTATTGTATTTTTAATATCAGGGCTGATAAGGGTTTTATTTTTTCCGGTTACTTTCGGTGATGCGCTTGTATATTATTTAACAAGATGTACGGCATGGATACAAAACGGAAGCATAAATCATTTTATTACTTCCGATACAAGAGAATTAATAATGCCTGTTAATATGGAATTTTTATATACCTGGGTTTTATTATTCCGCAAAAATGAAGCAGGAATTGCCGTATTCTCTTATATCAGCTACATTGCCGCTATCTATTTAATATATAATTTTTTAAAAGAGGCAGGCTTCAGCACCGTAAAAAGGCTATGGAGTATTTTTGTATTTTCTTCTTTTATGCTCATAGGTATAGAAATATATACTCCCTGTGCAGATGTTTTTATAGGTTCATTAATTCTCGGCTGCATATATTTATTTCTCATAAGCTGCAAATACAACGACAAAACAGCGCTGTTTTTTGCAGCACTTTCATATGCCCTTGCTGTCGGAACAAAAACAACCGCTATTATTGCAATTCCGTCTGTCTCCATATTACTTTTTATTATTGCATTTTTGTACAATAAATCAAATTGTAAAAAAATAATACTTAATTTTATAGTTTTCTTTATAATTAATTTCTTTATTTTCTCTTCATATAACTATATTTTGAATTTTATTCAATTTTCTAATCCGGTTTCCTGCAGCGAACAATTGCTTTTAAATAAGTTTAGAGGAGGAATAAAAGGCTGGTTATGTAATTTTATAAAATATATATTTGTTATTTTTGATATTTCCGGAATAAAAGATATTATAGGCTATAATGAAATGATAACGAAATTTCAGGATACGGTTTTATCATCTTTTGGTGAAACGGCAAAAAGTTATACGTCTCCTTATTTCGGGAGATATTTCAGGTTTAATTCGGATGTTTCAATATTAAAATCCGCACTCGGAATAATGGGATTAATTGCGTTTTTGCCTTCAATTATAATATCTTTTATAAGATTTAAAAAAAACAAACAAGCAAAAAAAGCTGCCGTTATTGCATCTCTGGCTTTTGTCCTGATTTTAAATATTATTATATTTTCAGGAACAATGGTTTATACATCTTTTAATATGCGCTATCTTTTGACTTTTGTCGTGATATCATCACCTGTAATTGTATATTCGTATATAAACATTCGTTTATATAAACTTGCGGCTGCATGGTTTATGTTTGTTTATTTATTTTTAATATCACACGTGCAGCCCGCCGCATTTATAGTCTCATATATGAAATATGCCTCTAAGCATTCACCGGATATAAATTCTTTTATAAAATTAAACGGAGAAGAAATTTCAATATACAATTACATACTTAAAGAATATACTCCGCAGCCGGCTGACGACCCATCACGGCAATCAGACGGCCCAAATAAAAGAAAAATTGCAGTTATAACATCACACGTAGATACTCCGAATTATTTTGTGGAAAAATTGCGTTTAAAAGGAGTTATTATTGATAAATTGCTGCTGGAAAATATAGAAGAATATGATTTATCCGGATATGATTATATTGTAACTAATAATTATAAAGTATTTTCATCAAATGTTTTAAATCATAAATCTTCAATAAGCAGATGTTTGTACTTAGATTATGAAAGAAATACCATATACAATGGTAACCGTAGAAAACCCGCCGCCGTTGAATGCGAAATTCCCTTCAAATATTTCTTGGATAACGGATTTAAAATAGCAGATGATATTAAGCTTTCCGAATATGTTATTCTAAAGAAAAAATAAATATCATACTATTGTATGAAATTTTGTAAAAAACACTAAAGTTTAAGTTATAATATGCCGATAGAGAGATTATAAAATTTTGCATAAAATTATAATCTAAAATATAATGGTAGTAAGTTAGTTAAAATTCGGAAGATAGTCTTTGAATACGGATAGGATAATAAATGACTGAAGAGAAAAAAGATAATAAAAACGTATCAGTTTTTGCAAGAAGCGAAATTTCTTTAGAATCAGATCCTCTGGAAGAAATTTTTGCTTTAAATCTTGGAGATTTCATATCCGAGCATTTAATATCAGATGAACTTGTTCAAAAAATCAGCAGAAAAAATGTTGATAAAAAGGAAAGTTTAAAAAAACAACTAAAAGAGCTTATCTCTATTTATTCTATAGATAATACTTTAAAAATACTCGGTTTTAGCAGTAAAGAAGACTATGTTATTTATAATGCGATAGCAAAAACCATAAAACAAATGCTTGAAATAGATGCCTGTCATGTATTTTTATCAAAAGATAACGCTATGGGGTTAAATACCGCTAATAATGATATTGTACTTGTAGGTTCTTCTTTAAACTTTAATGACGAAATTTATGATTCCGAAATCGGATATAATCTAAATGATAAAAGTTATGTATCGTATGCTTTTATTAATAAAAAAGAAGTTGAAGTTAAGGACTGCAGTAAAGATGATAATTTTAAACAAATTCTAATGCTTAATGAGGATAAGGTTAAATATTATCTGGCAGTTCCTATGTATAATAATATGGAAAAAGTAGGAGTCATTGTAGTTGAAAATTACACAAAGAAAAAGCTTTCATCCGAATTTATAGAACTTTTAACAGTAACAGCAAGACTTTTTGCTACATCAATGTCATTGGAAAAATTAACGGAAGAAACTGATAAATTAATTAATCAGGAGGATGTTTCTATCTCTGAATTACAGAATAACCGTGCGGAATTAACGGCATTAATCGGTGATTTGAGTTATGAACAGCAATGGTTTGTTGAAAATCTTGCAAAAGCTGTTGATGCAAAAAGCAATTTTAAGAATAATTATTCTCATGAAGTTGCGGATTTGGCAAGAGAAATATCCACAACTCTCGGTTTGAACGAAAAAACAAAGGACTTAATTTATTATGCAGCCTTATTAAGAAATATCGGAAAAATTACACTCCCCGAAGAATTGTTTAATAAGAAAGAAAAATTATCAAAAGAAGACTGGGAGAAACTTCAAAATCATCCGAATGTTGGTGTAAGTATATTAATGAGCATTAATTTCTTATCAGAGGTTGTTCCTTATATAAACTACCATAAAGAGCGCTGGGACGGACAAGGCGAACCTGAAGGCTTAAAAGGGCGGAGTATCCCGCTCGGTTCAAGAATTATTGCACTTGCTGATGCATATAGCGCTATGATATCGGAAAGAACGTACAGAGATGCTCTTTCCGAAGAAAAAGCACTTGAAATAATCCAATCTGAAGCCGGAATTAAGTGGGATCCCGAGCTTGTCGAAGTTCTGGTTGAACTTAAGAAAAAGAGTTAATTATATTTACTTTTCCATAACCCGTGAATATTGCATAATTCGCGTGCCGTAAAACTGTCATAATTGCAATTATTTCTAAGTTTCATCTCAGGTTCTTCTTTAGGATGAAGAAATTTTCGCTTAAGATATTTTTTATCCGGAGATATTGCTTCTATAAAAACAATATAATGATTTTCTTCCATAGGATGAGTAATAGCGCCTACCCTTATTGTTTTATTTTCCCCTTCTACAGTAACAATAGGAACATGTTTTTCATGAACGTTATTTTCATCATTTGTTTGCTCTTCTAAAAGTTCCATAGGAACAGAGCAGCAGACGAGTTCTCCTTCACCCGGATTAATTACTTCAATAATATTACCGCATATGTTGCATTTATAAATTTGTAATTGTTCTGTCATAATAAAAACCTCCCTGAAATTAAGATATTATCAAAGAAGGTTTATTATATTGCCTTTTTATTTATATCTAGCGGCTATATATTAATTTTATAATTTCATCTTCAAAGGCTTTAATCTCAGGATGATTTTCTTTAAAATTTTGAATTAATATAACAACAGAATAAGTATTCCCGTCTTGTGAATTTACATATCCTGCCAGAGTGCTTATATTTGATAAAGAGCCTGTTTTAAGCCATACATCACCTCTTAAATCATATAATCTTTTTGCTAATGTACCGTCGCCTGACTGTGCCATATTATCTTTAAACCGTTCAAAGTTTTCTGTTTTATATAATTTATTTAAAGCTTCACTTATCCAGTCTGCATAAAAAAGATTTTTTCTCGAAATACCGCAGCCGTCTTTTATAATTATTGAATCAGTATTAAGTCCTTTTTCTTTGTAAAATTCTTTAAATAAAAGTTCACCGAGTTCATCAGTTCCGGTTGCATTGTATTTTTTCCCCGCCGCCAGTTTAAATATTGTTTCGGACATCAAATTATTACTGTTTTGGAGTATGGTAGGAATGGTTCTTGTTATAGGATTTGATATTTCCGTAATTAAACTTGCATTATCAGGTACAAGTTTTGAAGCATATAATGTAGAGCTGATATTAATTTTATTCTCTTCCAGTGCTTTTTCAACATTATGTATGAAGTACCTTCTCATACTGCTTATAGGCACGGTTATTGTTTTAGGCACAGTAACAACGCCGTATATTTCAACGACTTCGGGGCTGTTCCAATTATATCTGTTTATTTCAAGATAATCTTTTTTTGCACCTGTCATTATACTGCTTATAACGGAAACAGGATATGAGGTTTTAACGGAAGCAGAAATCATATTATTTTTGCTTTTTGACATGTTTATCCTAAATACGTTTCCGTCAAGATTATATGAACTGATTTTCGGTGTATAAGGGTTTACATCATCATCCCACATCCAGCCTGTTGAAAATTCTTTTTTATCTATAATACTGTCATCAAAATATAAGTTTTTAAATGAAGCATTACCCGATTCTTTTATCTTTTGAAAAGCCTGTTTTAATTGCGAGGACGTTAACATAGGGTCTGCGCCGAGCTTTATATATAAATTGTTTTCGGAATCCTTATAAAATTGAGTTTTGAATTTATAATCATATCCCAGAGTGTCTAATGCCATATAAGTTGTAAAAATTTTAGTTGTTGAGGCCGGATGCAGCAGTTTTTTTTGTTCCCTCTCATATACGATATTGTTATTTTCAGCATTTCTTATTGAAATGGATATTGTTGCGGTTTCAACCAAAGAAGATTTTTTTATAAGATTATCAATTTTTCCTGTTTCAATTGCAGAACTACAGCCTGCAAAAGCGGTTATAAAAACAATAGAAAATAATAATTTTAATAAATTTTTCATCATAACTCCAATATTTGATATTTTTCTTTTGTATCTTTTAATATAGGCATTTGTTCTCTGTATAATTTCATTTCTGAAATATCAATTTCAGTTTCAAGAACAGTTTCTTCTTCTTTTAAAGAAGCTATAGTTCTGCCTTTATAATCATAAACAGCAGAATTTCCGCTAAAATTGAAAGATTCGTTTATTTTACCGGTTAAACATGCACAAGCAAAGTAAACCTGATTTTCAATGGCTCTTGCGCGAGAAAGTGTTGTATATTCTTCCGTAAATGCCTTTGGCCATGCTGCCATATTAACAATTAAATCTGCATTATTAAATGCATACAACCTGAATAATTCCGGAAAACGAATATCATAACATATTGAAATACCTATTTTCCCAACATCCGTATTTACCAGAAGAGCGGTGTTCCCTTCCTCAAGATATGTTCCTTCTGATTGTCCTCTATGTGAAAAAAGGTGATATTTATCATATATACCGATAATGCAGCCTTTTCTGTTTAAGATAATACAGGTATTTCTGTTTTTCTCTCCTGTTTTTTTTAATATTGCACTTCCGCCTATAACATTTGAATTATATTGAACAGCAACCTTCTGCAAAAACTTATATGTTTTTGAACTGCATAATTCTTCTGCCGCTTTATCAAAACTTTCACAGTCCCAGCCTGTTGTCCAAAGCTCGGGCAGAATTATTATATCCGGGCTTTTATAATTACAGGAATTTAAAAGACTTTCTGCCTTTTGTATATTTTTATCTATATCTTCTGCAACTGACTCTAATTGGACTATTAACAATCTTACTTTCATAAACAGATTGTATTACAAAATAAGGTTCATATCAAACCGGCAAATATATTTTTTGGGAATCTTAAAAAACGCAATAAAAATCAGTCAATAACCTGAAAATAATATTGTCGATATTAAAGTAATTCCGCTTCCTTCAAATATTTTTCAGGAGCCAGAATACATAATGCATTTGGTTTTGAAAAACATATTTCAGCGGCTTTAATTATGTCGTTTTTAGTTATATTTTTCATTCTGTCAATTAATTTTTCTTCAAAATTAAAGCCGAGTCCTAAAAATTCATAATATCCGTTTAGTGAAGCTTCCAACAGATTTGTTTCTTTATAAAACTGTCTTTTCCCTATTGCATTATTCTTTGCATTTTCCAATTCTTCATCAGAAATTAGTTCTGTAACAATTTTATTTATTTCTTTTTCAAACCCTTCAAGGCAGGTTCTTATATTTTTAGGTTCTGTTGCAATATATACAAAAAAATCAGCCTTTAATTTAAAAGGTTCATAAACACTTCTAACGGTATAAGCAAGTCCTTGTTTTTCTCTCAACTCCATAAATAACCTTGATGAAAGTCCGGAAAATCCCAAAATTGTATTTAGTACTATTATTGAAGCATATTCATCCGAATACACGGAAGGAACAAGCCAGCCCTGAAAAATCTGCGCCTGATTTGCATCTTCTTTGCATATAACGGACAATTTGTTTTCTGTAAGTTCTTCAACAAGTTTTCTTTTATTTTCCATTTTTTCTGTTTTAAGAAAGTTCAGATTTTTATTTAACAGTTTTATTAGCTTTTCTTCATCATAATCACCGGCAACGGATATGTTTTTTGCAAAACAATATTTTATTTCATTGTATGCTTCAACTAAGTCCTTCTTATTTATCGTATCAATTTGTTTTATAATCTCTTTTCTGCCGATGCCATAAGGATGATTTTCGAAAATTGTCCTGTAATATTCATCCTGTGCTTGAATTTTTGCTGAATCTAAATCAGCCTCAAATTCTCCTTTTATTTTTATTTTTTCTTTTTCCAAATCTTCAAAAGTTGAATTTTCAATTATATCTCCGAGTATATCAAGAGCGTATTCAACATCCTCATTTAAACCCAGTAATTTAACCCTTATATAATCGGTTTTTTTCTCGATTAATAAGTCTATTGCATTTTCGTCAAGTTCTTCCGCCAATTTTGCAGAGGTTCTGTTTTTTGTCCCCTGAAACAAAAGTTGTGTTATTAAATAATATAAACCTGCTTTTGTTTCATCTTTTTCAATTTTTATATAAAGTACGATTGCAGTTCTGGGGGTGTTTTTATTATTCTTTATAACAACGTCTATTCCGTTTGTTAATTTGTATCTGTTCATAATTATTCCTTTATTTATTATAAGTATCAGGCATTAATACCGCTATTACTGCTTTATTTAAGTTTAAATATTTTTCGGCGGTATTTTTTATGTCTTCTGTTGTAATTTTATCTATGATTTCGTTATATTCTTCAACACATTCCAATTTACCGCATACAGTCATATAAAAACCTATAGTTTCAGCAATATCGGATACTGTTTCCGCATTTTCGGCAAAGCAGGTTTTTAATTTTTTCTTTGCTTTTTTCAGCTCTTTTTCACTAATTCCTTCATTGCATATTTTTGTAATTTGATTTTTTATTGCTTCAATTGCTTCATTTTTATATTCCGGTTTAAAATTTGCCTGAATAAAAAGATTTCCTCCGTCTTTAAAGTGGTAATAATCGGAAGATATAATGTTAAACATAGGAATTTTTGCTTTTTCAATTAATTCCTGATACATTCTTGAGCTTTGTCCAGAGCCGAGAATTAACGATATAATTTCAAAAATTGTAGAAGTTTTGATATCAACGGCAGGTGAACAAAGGTAGCCGAACATAAGAAATCCTGTATTTATTTTTGAATAATCTTCTATATATTTAGTTTTATCTGCCGGTATATCAATCGGGAATACTTCTGCTGCTCTGTTTGGACGGTCTTTAAAATCAAATTCTTTTATGACTTCTGAAACTATCTCTTCCGGATTTAAGTCCCCGACTATAATTGTGGTTATATTATCCGGAGTATAATGGGTTTTATAATAGTCCAAAACTTCTTCTCTTGTAATAGTTGATATGATTTGTTCATTTCCGATAACATCTCTTTTATACGGATGATTCTGATACATACTGGCATTTGTAAGATTGTAAACTTTTGTCCAGGGTTGATCTTTGCGCATTCTTATTTCTTCAATAACAACATGTCTTTCCCGCTTTTCTTTTATTTTCGGGTTATTTATGTCGAAGGGTTCTCCTATTTCATTGCCGGGGATAACAGGATTAAGCATCATATCTGCATGTAATTCAAGCGCTTCCTGAAAATTTTTATTACTGCTTCCTTTAGAAATTGTTACATAGTAAAAAGTATAATCTTTCCAAGTTGCTGCGTTAACGATAGCGCCTTTAGCTTCCAATATTCTGTCAAATTCTCCTGCTTTATGTTTTTTTGTTCCTTTAAACATAAGGTGTTCCAGAAAGTGAGATATTCCGTTATTTGAGTCATTTTCATTAATGGAGCCCGTTTTCACCCAGCTGCTGATATTTATTAACTCACCTTTTTTATATGCAAAAACTATTTTATGTCCGTTTTCTCTTTCATATATTTCAACAGGTTTTTCAAGAAAAGGATAAAAAACCGTTTTCTTTTTTACATTGTTCATAAATCTTCCTCTAAAAAATAAATTATTCATTAATAATTGTATCAGATTTTAGGGTATTTTCATAATAAAAAAGCAAGTTTTTTTTTTACGGGAGTTAGAACAAATGTAAGTTTTTCATGCCTGATATTTTATGGTTAAAAACTTTGAATAAAATAATCAATTGATACAACTATATACTATATAAGTAAGAGAAGGAAAAATTAATGAGAATATCACCGGTATCTTTTAGATCTTTAATGGTTTTTACGCTGCAAGACAATAACGTGAAATCGCCGGAACAAAAATCTGAAATAATTCCTCAGATGATGAAGGTTTCTTTTAATAATAATCCTCAATTAAAAAATTACAGATTGCAGGATATTCAGAAATATAGTGAAAAAATTGACGGTACTGTTCATAATGCAGCAAAAAATCTGGCTGAAGATCTTGATCATAAATACAAACACCAGCTGCCCAAAGGTTCTAATAAAGTAATTCTTACCGAAGCTGATTTTTATATTAATCCACAGCTTGATACCGTAAAAAAATATTTTTTAACAGCAGCAACAAATAAAGATGAAGAAAGAATTCATAAGGCGTTATGTAAAAGTTCCGTATTCTATGTTGCCAAGTTCGGGCATAAATAAGACGGAAAAGTAATTGTTAAATCCCGATATAATCGCATCTGCAACATTTTTTCTTGTCAAAAACGGGGCAATTTCTTTAATGGAGGTTATTGTATTTTCCTGAACTTCTTCATTAAATATATGTTTTATTTCTTCTTTTTTACAGCTGAAAAGAACGGAGCCATGCTGTAATATAAATCCTTGTTTTCTGTATTGTGCGGAGCCTATCAGTTTTTTCTTGTTATAACATAAATCAGCTCCGGTAGATAAAAGCATGCAATAATCAGAAGAATTCCTATGCTGTTTTTTTTGTCCGAAATCAAGTTCTATATTTAGTTTTCTAAAACCTTTAATAATCGCGGAAGAAATTTCTTTATATGAAGAAATAATGTTATTACCGTCTTTTAGAAAATCAGAAGAACAAATGAAAGAATATGTCAGTTCATCATCGTGCAGAAGACCTCTGCCGCCGGTTATTCTTCTAACGATATCTATTCCGTTTTTTTTGCAATATTCTGTATTAATGTTATCAGAAGATTGATTTCTGCCAAGAGAAATACAGGCCGGAGACCAGCCGTAAAATCTTAATACCGGCTCTTTTATTTTACCTGATATTGCCCTATCAAGCAAAGTTTTATCAAAGTCCATATTATAAGAACCGGTATTTTCTTTATACTCTATTAAAATAGCCATAACGGTTATTTTATAACACAAATTTATACTTTATAAAATAACCGGAGGGAAATATTTATGGAGAAAAAATCTTTAACAGGAACACGCACCCGTGAAAACTTAATGAAAGCTTTCGCAGGAGAATCAATGGCAAGAAACCGGTACTGTATATTCGCGGGTATTGCGGAAAAAGAAGGACTAATTCAGATTGCAAAGGTGTTCAGAGACACCGCTTTAAATGAAAAAGAACATGCAGAAGTATATTATAAATTTCTTGACGGTGAAGATGTTGAAATTAATAATGCTTCATATCCATCCTGCTACGGAGATACAAAAGCAAATTTGCAATGTGCCGCTAAATATGAAGAAGAAGAACATTCAACTTTGTATCCGGAATTCGGACAAATTGCAGAAGAAGAAGGGTTTAAAAAAATAGCCGCTGCTTTTTTCAATATTGCTTCTATAGAAGAACACCACAGCAAAAGATATTCTAAATTATATGAAAAACTTGAAAAAGGTATGCTGTTTAAAAATGATAAAAAAATGAAATGGAAGTGCAGTCATTGCGGTTTTATCACAGATTGCGAAGAAGCGCCGGCAAAATGTCCGGTTTGTGATAAAGCTCAAGGCTATTTTGAGATTTTATGTGATTGTTTATAAAAATAAGATATTTAAGATATATTTTGTCCGGTCATTTTTATGACCGGACAAATGTTATTAAAAAAAATTCATATACTTGTAATAATGCTAAATTTATTAGATAATTTCAATATATGTAGTGAGGTAATGTATATGAAAAAACCCGTAATCGGAGTGCTGGGTGCTACAGGTGTTGTAGGCAGGCATATTTTAGAAATTTTGGAAGAAAATAATGTTGTTTTTGAGGATATTAAATTTTTTGCAAGCAAAAAAAGTGCAGGAAAAGAAATCGAATTTAAAGGTAAAAAATACACTGTAATAGAAGCTGTTCCGGATGCATTTGAAGGTGTTAATATCGTTCTTGCTTCTGCAGGCGGTTCAACAAGTCTGGCATTAGCACCCGAGATTGTTAAAAAAGGGGCCGTGTATATTGATAATTCAAGCGCCTTCAGAATGGATAAAGATATTCCGCTTGTTATTGTCGGAGTAAATGATGAAGATATAAAAACACATAAAGGCATAATTGCAAATCCTAACTGTTCAACTTCTCAATTAATGCTTGTTCTGAAACCTTTGCACGATTATGCAGGCATAAAAAGAATGATTGTAAGTACATATCAATCTGTTTCGGGAGCAGGGCTAGCTGCAATAAACGAATTAAAAGAAAATACGATTGCAGTTAATGAAAAGAAAACTTTTGAAAATAAAGTTTTTAAAAAACCTATAGCATATAATTGTATTCCTCAGATTGATTCTTTCTGTGAAAACGGATATACAAAAGAAGAAATGAAAGTAACAAATGAAACAAGAAAAATTCTTCACTTAAAACCGGATACTCCGATTTCTTGCACGGCGGTCAGAGTCCCCGTATTTATAGGACATTCGGAAGCCGTTACCGTTGAGTTCGAAAAAAATATTACTCCGAAAAAAGCAAGAGAACTGCTGGAACATGCCTGGGGAGTAAAAGTTATAGATGACACCGCTAATTATGATTTTCCTACGGCAGTTATGGCAGCAGGAACAAATCCTGTTTATGTCGGCAGAATAAGAAAAGATATAGCTTTTGATAATGCAATTTCTTTCTGGTGCGTTGCCGATAATTTAAGGATAGGTGCAGCTTTAAATACAGTAAGAATTGCTGAAAAAGTAATAGAAATGCAAGTTTTTTAAAAGGAGCTGATTTTATGAGATATGATGCCGGTGAAGTAATTACTGCGATGATTACTCCGTTTAACGAAGATTTAACTATTGATTATCCTTCATTAAAAAAATTAATAAATCATTTAATTGATACAGGTTCTGATGCAATTTTGGTTGCGGGAACAACAGGGGAAACACCGACGCTTTCTCATGAAGAAGAAGCCCATATGTTTACATTTGTCAAAAATGCAGTGGAAGGCAGAGTAAAAATTATAATGGGAGCCGGTTCTAACTCTACACAAACAGCTGTGGAATCTTCTGTAATGGCTAAAAAACTTGGAGCAGATGCTATTTTGTCGGTTGTTCCTTATTATAATAAACCTTCACAAAAAGGAATGTATGAACATTTTGCAGCTGTGGCAAAAGCCGTTGACCTTCCAATAATCTTATATAACATACCCGGAAGAACCGGTGTTAATATGCAGCCTGCTACTATAGCAAAATTGGCATCCGAGTTTACTAATATTGTTGCTTTAAAACAGAGTAATTCCGATTTGGATTTAATCAGTGATATAAAATCTTTATGTCCAGATGATTTTACTATATATTCAGGAGATGACAGTCTTACTGTTCCGATGATGTCATTAGGTGCACATGGCGTTATCAGTGTTGCTTCACATATTGCAGGAAAAGAAATTAAAGAGATGGTTTCTGCCTTTAAATCAGGAAATAATTCAGAAGCGCTTAAGATACATTTGAAGTTATATCCTTTATTTAAAAAACTGTTTATGGCTCCAAACCCCGTACCGGTAAAAGCAGCATTGGCAAATTTAGGAATTATAAAAGAATATGTAAGAAAACCTCTCGTAGTTTTGGATGAAGAAGAAAAGAAAGAACTTTTGGCAATAATTGATAATTATACATGTTTTATATAGTATAAACGGAGATTCATTTGCTTGAAAAAATAATAAATCTTAAATTCTTAAAATATTCTTATAAGAAGGGTAATACATTATCAGAAACACTTATTGCCCTTGTTATAGTGGGAGTTGTTTTTACTATAAGCATGGGAACCATTGTCGCCGATTATTATAAAAATCAAACAGTTGTCAGATTAAAAAAATGTTATTCTACTTTTGCACAGGCTTTAGACAATTCAATAGCAAGAAACGGAATTGTTGAGAACTGGGAATTTCCTGACGGATTAAGCGAAAGAGGTTCTTATTATTTTTTTCGGCAATATTTAAAACCTTTTTTAATTCTTACCCGTGATTGTAAAAATTCAACTGCTGATCAATGTAATTATACTTTTAAAGAATTAGACGGAACTGAGAAAGCGCTAAATGCGACATGGGCAAGGTTTTTTCTAAACGATGGTACTTTTGTTGCAATTCAATCAAATTCAAATGATAAATATAAAGTTGTTTATTTTTATATAGATACAAACGGAAAAAAACGTTTAAATGTTGTAGCCCGTGATATTTTTATGTTTGAATATTGGATACAGAATGATGATAATCCTGAATATGTAGGACGGTTTCTTCCGTTCGGGCATGAATATACAAGAGATGAACTTATTTCGAATTCTAATCTTAATAACTGTAATCGTGCAAGAAACGGGAATTATTGCGCAGCACTCATAATGAAAGATAACTGGCAGATAATCCAAGGATATCCCTGGGCACAGGCAAGATATGTTGTACAATAGATATTTTAAACCGGTGAATTTACAAGTTTAAATATATTATTACAAACGGTAAATATCTCTTTTGCCTGTTTAAAGTCAATCATATTTGGTCCGTCGCATAAGGCACAATCAGGACATGGATGAACTTCAAAAAACAAACCGTTTGCACCTGCAGCAACAGCTGATTTTGCAAGAACAGGAACAAATTCACGCTCGCCGGATGAACACTCTCCGCTTCCGCCCGGCAATTGTACACTATGTGTGGCATCAAAAATTACGGGATAACCCATTTTTTGAATAATGGGAATAGCCCGCATATCGGATACAAGGTTATTATATCCGAATGTTACTCCTCTATCCGTAATTAAAATTTTATTATTGCCGGATTCTTTAACTTTATTAGCTATTGATTTCATTTGTGAAGGAGCTAAGAACTGACCCTTTTTTATATTAATTATTTTATTTGTTTTTGCTGCAGCAACAAGTAAATCGGTTTGTCTGCAAAGAAAAGCAGGAATTTGTATAATATCTGCGACTTCGGCTGCCATTTTTGCCTGTTCTTCAGTATGTATATCTGTTACAATCGGAACATTAAATTCTTTTTTTACTTCATTTAGTAAAGATAACCCTTTTTCTATGCCTAAGCCGCGATATGAATTTATAGAGCTTCGGTTAGCTTTATCGTAGGAGGCTTTAAATATGAAATTTATTCCCAGAGAGAATGTAAGTTCTTTAAGATATTCTGCTGTTTTGAATAAAATATCTTTTGATTCTATTGCACAGGGACCGGCCAAAATAGTCAACTTATCTCCGCCAATTTCAAAATTTCCCAGTTCTATTTTGTTAATCATTAATTACCTCCAAAACTTTTATTTAATTTTACAAAAAACAGCTGATATAAACAATAAATTATTATTTAAATATCGCACTCACATGTAAATACAAGTCCATTTATTGACATTTCTCCGTTTTGGGGATTTCTTCCATTCTTAAGATAATAAATAATTAAATTTTCATCTATGTTTAAAGCCCGGGATGCTTTTCTGACATTTTCGAATTCTTGTGTTGTAATACCGTTTACAGCATATATTTTGCCGTATTTTGTCATTTGTCTTGCTAAATCGGGATTAATACCTGCGGATATTTCATCTAATTTATCATAATCTATAATTATATTACCATTTTCATCTGCTTTTTCAAAATTATCCGCATACATAAAAATATAGCCTTTGCTTTTATCTTGTTTACCTCTTAAACATTCTTTTATACCGGATTTACTTAATGATAAATCTTCAGCAATACTTTTTGTACTGTCATATCTTGTATAATGACCGGATGGATCAAAAACATATACCGCTTTTAATCCTGAAGAGGCAAGTTCTAATGCAAATTTTTTTAGTAAGGTCGTATTAATTGTTATTTTCCCGTTATCAAAGCTTTCTACATCACTAGCTTTAACAAAGGTATAATCTGAAACTTTTGTACTTTCTCCGTTTATACATTGTGATATTTTTGTCCTTCTTAAACCAAGACTTTTTGCCGCTTCTGTCTGGGTCATATATTTCTTATAACTTCCGTCTTTATGAATCGCATATACGGCATTTTTGTTTAATTCTGTATATTTTTCCTTAATAAGACCGTAATTAATTTTGGGTCTTCCATTTTCACCGGATATTTCTACATCATCTGCCAAAGCAAAAGCATATCCTTTAAAACAAGTATACCTACCGTCAAGACAATGATTTATATCGGTATTTTCTATTCCTATTGACTGTGCAGCTTGTTTTTTACTGTCATACTTCTTAAACTTCCATCCGGGCTGATTACATATATTGGGACAGCTCCTTTTCTTTGAAAAGAGTTATAATTTATTTCTTTTATTTTTGCCGTATCAATGATAACATTACCATAATTATCAAGTCTTTCTACGTCTTTTGATCTTACAAAAGTATATTCCCCTGCTCTTTTTTGCTTGCCGTTTAGACATTTTGATATATTTACCGAATCCAATCCGAGTTCTCTTGCAGCTTTTCTTACTCCGGAATATTTTCTGTAAAAACCTTTTGAATCTATAGCATAAACAGAAGTCATACTACTGTCTGTAAAAGCAGAGGAAACAAATTCTCTAAGTTTTTTTATATCAACAATTGTTTGCCCTTGTTCATCAATTGTTTCAATTTCTTCAGGAAAAACAAAGGTATAACCGCCGGTTTTATTTAATTCTTTATTCAAACATCTTATAATTCTTGGAGTATTAATATCTAAAGCTTTTGAAGCTTGATATTTACTTGGAAACTTTCTCCATTTGCCTTTTTCATCAACCGCATATACAGGCACCGTACATTCCGTTGCAGCTATAGAATTAATTAGTCTGTCAACTGCGGTTTTTAATTTTTCTTTATCTACAATATTTTGTCCGTTCTTATCATCTGTTTCTATTTCATCCGCATATATGAAGCCAAAACCATGAGTATTATTACGTTTGCCCTGAAGACATTCAGCAATATTTGTTTTAGCCAGAGATAATTCATTTTCGGCGGTTTTTCTGTCTGTGAATCTTTGATAACTTCCATCTTCTCTTATTGCATAAAAAGCTTTGCCGGAACCGGAAAATGTTAGATTACAATTTCTCATTATATTATGATTATTGAAAATGGCATTTGATAATATGGTTTGTTCTGCCTTGTTACAAGCCTTATATTTTCCTATTACAGGATATTTTAAATTATTTATATTTAAACGATTAATTTGCATATATAGGATAAAAACCGTAAATAAAAAATTTTGCAAAGTGTTTAAGGATATCAATATAAATAATGAAACGATTATAATTATGCTGTTAAATAAACAATTAATGTAACTAAATGTAAAAAAATTAAAGTTTTTTAAGAAAACTTCGATAATTAAATTTACAAATAGGTGGAGAAAAATGAAATTTCAGGCATTAAAACTTGATTTTCTAGCTTATCTCGAAAAAATTCTTCAAAACAGCGGAGATAGTGCTAAACTTGCAGAATTGAGAAATGGAGAAATCAGCATTTTTATGTATGCTGATGAATTCAAAGAGTATTTAAATGAAAAAACGGATAATGTATCTATATTTTCAAAATCTTTATCTGAAGTACTATCAATGGACTTTTCATCAGATCAATTTATTAGTAATGACAGCACGGCAGAAACAGATGCATTAATTTCAGATACTGATAATTTATTTATCGGTTTAGTAAATGAATTGCTCGGACAGGATGAAGTAAAAAACATAATAGATACAGACAAAAGTAACAATATTGACAATTCAGAAATAACAAAGTTCTTGTCATCTATAAATTCATATGATGGTGATGACAATATGTTATCATTCAATGATATCCTCAGCGCCGGACAAGATATAAATGATAAAAGTTTTTTTACAAAAGATTATTCATTGGATTTTCTTAATAATATAAATATGGAATTTTCAAAAGAACAAATGTCTGTTATTGGTAAACTTTTTGATGAAGATTCTGACGGAGTCTTATCTGATACTGAGAAAAGCAAAGCTATAGAATTTCTAAGTACACTGGATAATAATGAAGGATTAAGTAATAACGATTTACATATTCTAACTGAATACATAAATATATTTTCAGAAATGGGTTTATCTCCGGAAGATATTGTAAAAGAAATAAAAGGACTTGATGGCAATAAAGAGAAATTGACAACAGATGACTTTAACATTCTTGCCGAATTACTGTCTTCAAAGCAAGAGGCAGCACAAGAGGGCATATATCCGAATTCCGTAATGGAAAGTTCAGGCTCAGGAAGTGTAACAGGAGGCAGCAGCGGACAATATGCTCCTGCAGTAACACAAAAAAATGTTAATAACATGTCTATTGAAGACCTTGAAAAAGAATCGGAAAGTGCAAAAGCAAATGTTGAAAAAAGCCGGGAATCATATTTATCATATCTAAAAGAAATTGATTCAGAACTTGCAGAAAAAATGGAAAATACTCAAACAAATATAGAAAATACAAAAAGTGAGATTGACACTGCAAATAATAAACTTGTTGAATATACACAAGTTTTAAATGACAATAAAGAAGATCTTCAAAATGCTCAAAACAGAGTAAGTGAAATTGATGGCAGTATTGCAGAACTTAGAAGTTTACTGAATAATCCTGAAGTAGATAAGGGAAATATCCGGGCACAAATTACAGAACTGGAAAATGAAAAAAACACACTTAATAATGAAACTATTCCTAATTTAGAAGAAACTATTACAGAAACTGAAGAAGAAATAAATAAATTAAATAATGAAATAATTCCTCAGCTTGAAGCAGAATTAGCAGAATACGAAACGGAATATACCGGATATGAACGGGAAGCAGCAAACCTTGCCATATCAAATTCTGACTTACAAACAGTATTAGAGGATTATAACAATGCTATTGAATATCAAAATACAGTAGAACAAGTATTACAATTAAGAAAAGCAGATAGAGAAAGAGAAGAAAATTCAGACAGACCGGCTCTCGGTGAAGCTCCAAAAGATTATCGAGGTTCAAATGGTTATGACTTTGATAATATGCCAATGACGTATACCTTAGACGGAGAAGAATATCATTGTATAGGGTTTGAAGGTTATGACTTAGACGGTGACGGGGAAATAGATTTTAAACCGGATAGCTGGGAAGAAGTACAAAGATATTTTGCAAACGGCGGTGTTGCAAACATAGGAAAGTTTGGCAGTATGCAATGTCACAATTACTCTGACGTTCTGGGACAATTTGTACTCGGTGATGCAAACATGGAATTTGTACAGGCATTATATAATGAAACAAATGATAATACATACGGTGATGTTGACACTGCCGGGAAACTTGCAACACAAAGAGAGTGGAATCCAAGAAGATTTGCACAATGTAAAGCATCTGACAGAGATGCAGAAAGAGCAATTATAGAAAATGAACTTCAAAATGGCAGACCGGCTCTTGTAAGTGTACCAACCAGTCAAGGCCAACATTGGGCAGTTGCCGTAGGAATATCTGATGACGGTGATATTTTAATATGGGATTCATATAATGGCAGTATGAAAAAGCTTGGTCGTTCTTCAAATAACGATACAAATGATTTGCACAGAAATCTGGCTACAAGCAACGGTGTAATGGTATATTGCCAAAATTACAGCTATTCATACTCAGAATTTGCCTATATTGATTATTGGAATTATGTTGAAAATTCTCCACAGTACGTGCTTGAAACAGGATATAGATAATAAATACAACTAACGTTAAATTTTAGTATTTAATTCATACAATTAGTATTTAATTCAAAACAGCTTAATGGACACAGAACGGACACAGGGAAAAACGGAAAGAGCCTAAAACCTAACAATAATAAAGAAAAGAAGAACTCCTCAGGCTGTACGACATTGGAACTTTTTAAATAATCTAGTGTCGCAACCTACCGCCGACTGTCTTAAAATTCCTTACTCTCGGGCAAGAGGTTCATTCTGCTGCCACAGTCATTCACCTTTGCCCTCACATACTCAAGTTTCACTCTACGGAATTTCGCTCATCGTCGCCGTCCGGTTGCTCACCTGCTTGGTTGCTCGCATTAAACGGTTCCGGTCTTGCT
>CALUSW010000022.1 GCA_944323535.1 Candidatus Gastranaerophilales bacterium
TGCTCGCATTAAACGGGTTTTCGCCCTGCTCGCAATCCGCTTATCGTGAAATTTTGTTCGGACACATTAATTGTTACATAAAGTAAATTTATGGTTTTTAATTAAATCTAAATTATAATAAAAGAATGAGAATAATAGGTATAGATCCCGGACTTGCAATAGTGGGATATTCAATTATTGATATAAAAAACGGTGAACATATACTGGTATCCTCCGGTTCTATTCAAACGGATAAAACAAAAACGGATGCTTCAAGGCTTTTTGAAATAGAAACGGACATGCAGACAATAATTGATAAATATAAACCGGATATAGCAAGTGTTGAAAAGTTATTTTATTTCAAGAATCAGAAAACAATAATTCCTGTTGCAGAAGCAAGAGGAGTAATATTATCAGTACTTGAAAAAAATTCAATTCCGATATATGAATATACCCCAATAGAAGTAAAACAAATGATTACGGGTTACGGAAGAGCAACCAAAAATGAAGTGGCAAAAATTGTTGAAATGACTGTAAAATACAAAAAAATCCCGAAACTTGATGATACAGTCGATTCTATCGCAATTGCCATTTGCTGCTCGCGCAATAATATATGCTGACGGAGAAATTAATGTTTAGCAAATCCTTATTAAAAATTATATTAATATCCTCTTTTATTACCGGTGTGATTTTTAGTATTTTCACGCTAATTCCGCCTTTAATCTGGATTATTTTTATTCTGTTAATGTTTTGTGTTTCTCCATTTATAATTATTTATCTAAAAAAATTAAATTTGATTAAAAATATAGAGATTGAACAGTGTCTTGTAATCGGGGCATTATCCGGAGCAGCTTCTTTTATCGGGTTTTCGGTTGTTTTTTTTCCGTCAGCTTTTGTTTTACATTTAATATTTAATACACAATCTTATATATGGATAAAAGTTTTATTGCAAAATATAGGATTTATAGTGCCGATGATTCTGTTTATTGCACTTTTAAGCGCCTTGTTAAACATGTTTTCAGGCTTTTTAACGGCATACTTTTACCAATACATTAATACAAATAAATAAGAGGTTACTATGAACTTTGAATCTAAAATAAAAACTATAGAATGGATAGACAATATATCAAGAATGATAGATCAAACCATCCTTCCTTATGAATTTAAAACAGTTGATATAAAAACAGCGGAGGAAATGTATAAAGCAATAAAAGATATGATAGTAAGAGGTGCGCCTGCTATAGGAATAGCCGGAGCTCATGGCGTAAGTCTTGCTGCCATTGAACTTGCAAAAAACATAAAAGATAAAAATGATTTTATAAAAGCTCTTGAAGAAAAAGCTTTATATTTGAAATCATCAAGACCTACTGCAGTTAATCTTCAATGGGCAGTTGATAAACAAATGCAGCTTGCAAAAAGCATAAATACTTCAAATGTAAATGAAATAGTCTGTGCTTTAAAAGAAAACGGAAAAAAACTTGAAAATGAAGATATAGAAATAAATAAAAAAATCGGAGATTATGGAGCGCAAGTTGTTCCAAAAGGCGCAACAATTCTGACACATTGCAATGCGGGAGCTTTAGCTACGGTAGGCTACGGTACCGCCCTTGGAGTTATAAGAAGCGCCTATGCAAAAGATCCGACAATAAAAGTATTTGCGGATGAAACACGCCCCCGCCAGCAAGGGGCAAGACTCACAACATGGGAGCTTACTCAGGACGGAATACCTACAACTCTTATTACCGACGGAATGTGTTCATATTTTATGTCAAAAGGAATGATTGATATGGTCGTTACAGGCGCCGACAGAATCGCAGCAAACGGAGATACTGCAAATAAAATAGGTACTTATACCGTTGCTATTGCCGCAAAATACCATAATATACCTTTTTATATTGCAGCACCTTTATCCACTATTGATATTTCAATAAAATCCGGACATGAAATCCCTATAGAAGAACGTTCAAAAGAAGAAGTAACTCATATCAACGGGAATTGGATTTGTGCAAAAGATGTTAATATTATAAATCCGGGATTTGATGTTACTCCTCATTCTTTAATTACGGGTATTATTACCGAAAAAGGTATTCTAAAGCCTGATTTTACTCACTCTATTAAAAGTATTCTGGTATAAAATTAAAGGATTTTATAATGAATAATATAAAAAATAAGAATAGCCGGTTCCATATTCTTATATTAATGACTTCTTTAATTTTTATACATGTTATTATTTATCTTTCCCGCAATTGTACGCTCTTTGGAGATGATTTATCTTATGGTCTTTATTCTGCAGGGATTTTTGATACTTTGAATCCGTTTAGCGATGTGAGTGCTTTTTCTGTACACGGCGGCGGCTATCTTTGTTTATTTCTGACTAATTTCTTTAATTTTCATCTGCCTTATATGTTGAATATTCATCCGAATGATTTTATCTCGGTTCCTCATGGAGTAATTAAAGGAATATTCTATTGTCTGGTTCTATTATCAATTTCAAATTTTTCCCAATTATTTAAAAAGTCAAAATTAATTTATTGTTTGTTTTATATATTTCTTTTTTGTTATTCCGTTTCTCTAATAATAGAATTGGATTCGTTTATTATTTCAACTAATCATGCTTTTTACAGATATTTTTTTCCTTTAATATTCTTTAGTTTTTTCTGGAGTTTTATATTTCAAAATATTATATTTCCAGATATCAAACAAAATAATCTTAAATTGTTTTTAGCTTCTGTTTGCGGATTTATTATCGGAACTTCCGTCGAAATATTATTTTTATCTTCTGCATTACTTGCTTTGTTTGTTATTATATATAATCTGGTGCCGCAATTCGTTTATCGTAAATTTTTTCCGGGACAATTTAAAAAATTTAACCTAAACAAAAATTTTTACATTCCGGTTTGTTTTTTATTCTTCGGGTTAACTGCATATATGTTTTCAGCCGGTTTTCAAAGTATCACCGGTATGAGAGGAATAAATGACGGGATATTAAATTTATCATATTTGAAAGAATTCTGTATAACTTTTTTTCAAAACTATATATTTCCTGATTTGATATTATGGATTATTTTTATAATTATTGCCGCCGGTTCATTTTATTTTGAACTGAAAAAAAATACTCCTGAAAAAATTTTGTTTCCTTTAATGATGCTTTTTTCTATTTTTATAGTAATGTTTTCACTGGTTTTGTGCGGAAAAACATATTATGAAGAAGGAAAATTCTGGCTTTCTCATCCTAATATCCATGTATTATACAGTATTTTGATTATATATCCTTTTTTAATTTTTTATAGTTCTTTTTCCGGATATTTTTCTTTATTAGGAAGGAATGAAAAAGTTATAAAAACAATAATAATATTAATGTTAATATCGGCTTCTGTTTATAAAATATATTACACATATGAAAATATTCCATATTCATACTGTTATAATGATACCGGATTAATGGCAATGGTAAGAAAAAATAATTACATTGCAGAAAAAATATATCGTTTTTATTATTTACAAAATAAGAAACCATATTTACCCTCCGAACTTAATTCAATGGGAGAATCTAATATAAGGTATGCTCTATGGTATAGATATTGCAATATAAATAATAAATGCTGCGACAGCAGTATATTTAATTTAACTTATTATCCAAGATTATATAAAAACGAAAAAGCAAGAATACAACCATATTGTTTTATTGATGACGGATATAATAAATTTTACAGTCTCGGGGGACATTTTGAAAAAGAAGAATTAGATAATATAAAATTTCAAAAATTATATGATAAAAATTTTGTTTTAAGCTGTCCGAAAAAAATTTCACAATAAGCGGATTGCGAGCAGAGGGTGCAGCCTATTCGGCTTGCGAAGAGCGAAATTCCGGACTGACGGAGTGAAACGAATCCGAAAAGCAATAGCGAAGCTGACGGCAACGAAGTGAAGTCAGCGGCAGCAATGAGCATAAAGGAATTTTAAGAAAGCAAGACGAGCAGGGCGAACACCCGTTTAATGCGAGCAGCCAAGCAGGTGAGTATTAAAGTGGAAATGTTGAATTTTCACTTTGATACGACACTAGATTATATAAAAAATAACTGTTTGTACTTTAAGCTATTCAAAAAAACGAGAGAAAATGTTATAATCTAATTCAAAAAGGAGTATTTTATGAAAAATAACTGTAAATTTCTAATGATAGCATTATGTGCTTTTGTGATAGGTATGACTGTTAATAATTATGCTATTTCTGATGTTCCATCAAATTTTAAAGTAGCGGTTGTTGATGTACAAAAGGTTGTTGCATCTTCATCACAGGTTAAAGCATTAAAGGAAGACCAGAAGAAACAAAATCAAGAGATATCAAAGTTTATAGATAATGCAAAAACTGCGATAGATAAAGAAAAAGATCCTAAAAAGAAGAAAACATTAGAAGAAAAATATACTAAAGAATTTCAAACAAAAAGAGAAAATATAGCTAAGAATTATGAGAAAAAACTGCTTGAAATTGATAAAAATATTTCAAGTTTAATAGATGCAAATGCAAAAGCAAACGGTTATAATCTTGTTCTTGCAAAAGGTGTTGTACTATCAGGCGGCACAGATATAACGGATGCAATTACAAAAGAAGTAAAATAAAATCATTTAAAGAAGAAAAAAGAGATTATATAATCTCTTTTTTCTTTAAGAATGTAGAATTTATTCTGTTATTTTTATGTCCTGAAATTCATTAATATAGATATTTTCTTCATTCTGATAGTATTCTTCCGTATATTCCTGTTTTATAATTTTTACATCGGCAATTTTTTTTAAAAGATTTACATAATCAAGGCATTTCTTTCCTTTAATTCCGATTGTTTCCATTTGTATTTCACCATTTGGAAGAAGTTTTATTTTAAGTTGTTTTTTTGTCATTATTCCTCCAGATTTACGGTTAAAACTATTGTATTATCATCGTATATTTCTTCTTCTTCAATAGAAAGATTTTGTGCTTCAAGCCTTTCTTTTATTTTATTATAGGATATCTCCTGTGCATTGGCTCTGTATTCAGTATTAATATCGTCTATTAACTGATCTAAATTATCAGAGTTTTTATATGAAATCCGCATAAAATATGGCATATTTTCATCCTTAAAAAATTCAAGGTGAAGTTCTTCGCAGTCACATGAAATATAGTTTTCGCCCGTCTGTATATTTTCAGCTCCGTGTTCTTCAAGAGTTTTAATCAATAAATCTTTATTATTAAAAGAGGTTTGAAAATCTTTGCTGAACAGTTCTTCCGCTTCTTCTTCACTAAGATGAATTTTAATCTTTTCTGATGAAGAGAGACCTTCCTTTACAGCTTTTGCAATATAAGGAAGTTCGGCAATACCGGTTGATATCACAGTAAGACCTGCCGTTACGGCAATATCTGCTGCCGTAATTAATAAAAAAGGTACTGCTGTTATTGTTGTAGACATAATTAACTCCGTTGATTTCTTATATATCCAGTCTTCTGCCGCCCCTGCTCGATATTACATCATCACCGCAGTCGGAAGATAAATCAGAAGCCGGTTTATAATCTTCTATACTTTCTTTTGATGAAGCACATACTGCTCTTACATTTGCCCATTCACGAATAGCAAGTATCTGTTCTTTCTGCGTGGAAGACAAAGGAACGGTATTTGATATCGCTTTTTCAAAATCTGAAAATTCAAGCGGACGGTTTTCAAAAAATGCATCATATAATGCAGAAATTACAATCTGTTCTATTTCAGAACCTATAAATCCTTCGGTTGCTATTGCCAGTTTTTTTATAATTTCTTCATTATTATGTTTTATTTTAATACATACTTCGTCGTTTTTAAGTCTTTTTCGCAAATGAACCCTGAAAATTTCCATACGTTCTTTAAATGAAGGCAGATCTACAAAAAATATTTCGTCAAAACGTCCTTTTCTTAGAAGCTCAGGCGGTAATCGGTTTATATTATTTGCCGTTGCAATAACAAATACGGGAGCGGTTTTTTCCTGCATCCAGGTAAGAAACGTAGCAAATATTCGTGAAGAAACACCGCTGTCATTATATGAAGATGTTCCGTTCAGTCCTTTTTCTATTTCATCTATCCATAAAATTGAAGGTGCAACGGCTTCAACTGTTGCTATTGCTTTCCTCATATTTTCTTCAGAACTTCCAACAATACCGCTAAAAATTTTCCCTATATCAAGCCTCAATAGAGGAAGCTGCCATATACTGCTCATTGCCTTTGCAGTTATGCTTTTACCGCAGCCCGGAATACCGGTTATAAGAACTCCCTTTGGAGCAGGAATACAATATTTCTTTGCTCTCTCAGACCAGGAATCACTTCTTTTTACCAGCCATTTTTTTAAATTATCAAGACCGCCGATATCATCTATGCCAAGATTACTCTGTACATATTCAAGCATGCCGGTTTTTCTTATAACTTGCATTTTTTCGCTTAAAATTATATTGATATCTTTAACGGATAAATCATTTCCTTGAACCATAGCAAGAGCAAAAGCATTTTCCGCTTCTTGCATGGTTAGACCGAGCGCGGCTTTGCATAGCTTGTCTTTATCTTCTTCCGTAAGCGAACTTGTGTCTATTTTCTTATTAGCATTTATCATTTTATTCAAGCGTATTTTTATTTCTTCCATTGATGGCAGAGGAAAATCAAAAATTGCTATATCTTTTTGAAGAGAATCGGGAATTATTAATTCAGGAGATATAAATATTATATTTTTTCTTACAGAATTTGTTTTTAATACCGGTATTAAATCTCTTAATGCACGGATAACGGTATTATCAGCGGGACGTTGTTTGTTTCCGAAAAATACATGAAAATCATAAAGTATAAATAATGAATCTTTTTCATATTTTTCGATGTATTCAATAAGTTTCAAAGGTGAAGATATATTGCTTATATTTCTTTCTTCCGTTTTTAATCCTGCAGCTTGAGTCCATATAAAAACTTCCCGAGGTACTTTTATCTGCAGCTTATTTGTTACGATTTCTTTTATAAATTTTACTGCTCTTTCTTCCTCATAGGTTGCAATATATATATAAGGAAATCTTGCTCTTAATAAATCCGATAAATTTTTTCCCGTATTATTCATTTTTTTCTTTCTTAATGTTTTGTGTACATTTTAAGATTTTTTTCAAGCTTGTCAAAATCTCCTATACCGTTTATGAATATCTTACCATTTTTTTGGATATTTATTTCTATCTTATTTTTGTACTTTGTTAATATACTTTCATTATATCTGTCAGTAAGGAAATAATATTTCTGATTTTTAGAGCCGACCCATGGTCTCGAAAAATCTTTTTCTTCTTCTATAAATTCCCCGTCAATTAATAAATCAATCTCAGATAATATATTTTTATATTTTTTTTTCAGATATTCAATTTTATATCCGGTGAAACAGACTATGGATAAACCTTTTTGCTTTATATTGCGGGCAAGAAACATAAGAGCTTCCGGCTGTTCAAAAGGCTCTCCGCCCAGAAAAGTCACACCTTCTATATCGGGTGTACTAAATATATCATTTAAAATATCAATTACATTGTATTCTTTTCCGCCTTTTAAATCCCATGTTTCCACTGCCCAGCAGCCCTTGCAATGACGCCTGCAGCCCTGAAACCAGATACAGTATCTTGTTCCAGGACCTTCTGTTTTCGTATTTTTCAGTATATGATATATTCTTATTTTCATTATATATCTATTATTCTTTCTTTATTTTCATAGATTTTTGTCTTTATTAATATACTGCCTGTTATGATTAACTCCTCCAATTGGACTTGAAAATGCGGTTTTATTTTTAATTTTTTATAAAATTCTTCTTTAGACTTAAAACCGTTATGCAGCTCTCTGTATCCTATAATTTTTTTGGCGGTAATTATGTTGATTCCGGGGAGTTTTGCCAGTTCTGTTTCTTCTGCGGTATTAATATCAATTTTTTGTCCGTTATAAAAAGTTTTTTTCTTTGAATCCCTCAGAAAAATATATTCTTCAACTTCATACATTTTATTTGTTTTGGGGATTTCTTTAGTTTTTACTTTTTTTGAATTTTCCGTATTCACAGTAAAATATACATTTAAAAAAGCCAGTATATCGCTATATTTTATATCTTCATTAAAAGAACTGCAAATATTATCGAAAATTCTTTTAAAAGAATTATCTATATAATCGAACTTAGCCTCATCCTGTTTAATCCATTCGACAGAAGAACACTTTTTTCTGACTTTTCTGTCATAAATTGTCATTGTTTGTTTTTCAGTATTATATATTATTACTACGAGTTTATTTTTAAGCATATAAGTTTTTTCATAAACAGATAAATATTTTTTACATTTTCTAAGCGCAAAAAACCTTCTTATTCTTGATCTTACAAAATCACCTGTTCTCTCCCTTCTGTCATATTCTCCATAACCTAAAATTCCAATATCTTTATAAAACCAGCGTAACGGAAGCAAAGATATATAAAAAAGTATAAATAAAAAACTTATTATTATTGTTATTGCCAAAATATTGCCAAACATTTATTAATTATATTTTCAATATACTTTCTGTGACAACATATTATTGTATGAATATTATATCAATGAGTTAATAGTTTTAATCCTGTTATTCCGCTCAATATTAATGCGATACAAAGTATTCGCAGAATAGTTACGGGTTCTTTAAATAGAATTATCCCTAATATCACGGTTCCTAAAGTTCCAATGCCTGTCCAAACGGCATAAGCGGTTCCCAAAGGCAGTTCTTTGAGAGAAAGGGCAAGAAAATAAAAGCTCAAAATCATACAAATAAGCGTAATAATTGATGGTATCAATTGAGAAAATCCGTGTGAAAACTTTAGTCCGACAGCCCAGCTGATTTCCAGAAGCCCTGCAATAAGTAAAAAAATCCATTTCATTTTTTGTCCTTTCTAATATACAGATTTTTAGATTGTTAAAAAGCCTGGGAGAAAATCTCCCGGGCTTTTATCCTTCCGTGTACACAAAAATTTGTGAGTTTTCTCTCGGACCAGACCAATTGTTAATTGCGGAACCCTAGAAAACATTTCTTATTCTGTTTTTACAGATATTACGATAGTATAAATAAAAAAATATACTTTAGCAAATAATTTTTGTTTTTTATATAATTCTATAAAAAGGGGTTTTTATGAAGAAAATTATTATATCTTTTCTTGCATTATGTGTATTATCAACCAATTTTCCGTTTCCCGTATATGCAATTACTGCAAATTCGTTTTCACATAATAAATCTGTTGATTTAATACAAACTGAAAATATAGTATCAAAAGATGTTGAAAAAAGTCTTAAAAATTCAATATCAAAAGTATACGGAGAAAAAGACAGAGATGAAATATATATAAATATACTTAAAATAATAAAAGACAGCCGCCTAAAACGCAGCGATAAATTGAAGAAAGATGATTTAAACCGTACTGATGACTGGTATAAAGATGAAATTATCTATATGTATTATGTTGATCAGTTTGGTGTAGATGATAATATGAAAGCCAATACTTTTAAAGATTCCTTAAAGATGCTGCGATATTTAAAAGATTTAGGCGTCACAACAATATACATGCTGCCTTTTGCGGATTCTCCAATGAATGATGCCGGATTTGATGTAAGAGATCCTCAGAATGTAAGAAAAAATCTTGGCGGTATGCCTGAATTTATTCAGTTTATTACGGAAGCAAAAAGAAGAGGATTTAAACTTAAATCAGATCTTGTTTTAAACCATTTTTCAGATCAGCATGAATGGTTTCAACAGGCGCAAAACGGTGATTTAGATAAACTTAACTATTTTGTTGTATCGGAAAAAGAGCCCCAAAAAACTGTTTATAAAGATGAAAAACTCGGCTATATAGCAGAATATAAACATGACAGCGGCAAAGTATCAAAAAGAAGATTGATTTTCCCGGAAATTACGAACACTCACTATCGCAAAGTAACAATAAATAATAAAGATTATTATTTATATCATACGTTTTATCCATTCCAGCTTGATATAAATTGGGAAAATCCCGAGGTCTTATATTATAACTTAAGAACAATAGCTTTCTGGGCAAATCTGGGTATTGATATTTTCCGAATGGACGCAATCCCTTATTTGATAAAAGAAGAAGGAACAAATGCCGAAAATCTGCCTAAGACCCATGAAATAATAAAAATTTTGAGCATATTTTTACAGGAAACGGCACCCCGTTCTGTAATTCAGGCAGAAGCATGCCAGCCGCCGAAAAAAATTCTTCCCTATTTCGGTAATGAAAGAAAAATTACTTTAGATATAGACGGGCAGCAAAAAGAATTAACAAGGACAAACGAAGTACAAATAGCATATCATTTTCCATATATGCCGGCTATATGGGCAACTGTTGTTTCGGGAAACAGCACTTATTTTTGGAAAACACATAAACAAACACCTAAAATTCCTGATACTGCAAGCTGGGCTGTTTTCTTAAGAGTCCATGATGAATTAACTCTTGAAATGGTTAACGAAAAAACAAGAGAATTGCTGTATGACGACCTTGCGGAAAAAGGTGCGGAATTTAGAAAAGGCTACGGAATCAGCGGAAGAATGGCAAATTTTCTGGATAATAATCCCGAAAGAATAAACATGACTTTTGCTATTTTGCTGTCATTAAAGGGTATTCCCATAATATATTACGGAGATGAAATCGGAAGCCAGAATAATTTTTCTTATGCAAAAATGTGGGCAAAGATAAGAGAAAGAAGAAATAAAAATAAAAAAGGCGAAAAAACCGAAATGCTTTCTTATTTTGACAGCCGTGACATTCATAGAGGCGCAATTAAAAGGAATACCTTTTATAGAGCTATGTATGGTTCAAGATCATTTAACAGTAAAATCTACCATAAAGTAAAAAGGTTAATCGAAGTAAGAAAAAATTATCCTACTCTTTCAAGAGGTGATTTTGTTGAAGTTAAATCAAATAAACCTGAAATATTTTCATACTTAAGAACGGGAAAAGCTGATAAAATTCTTGTAGTAAATAATCTTTCAGACGAAAAAGTATTTGCGGAACTTGACAGTAATTTGTTTAATTTTAATAAAGACGCTTCGGAAGCCGAAATGACAGAACTTATTACAAAACAAAATAAATTATTTAAAATAGAAAATAATAAATTAGTTATAAAACTTAAACCATATGAAACAATGTGGTTAAGTTTTTAAAAAAAATTAAAGAAAAAAACATTTCTGCCGATAAATAGGGCAGGAGTGTTTAATGTCCGAAAATATAAATAACAGCCAGAATATAAATAATAATGCATACATATACAGCAATCCGGAATTGCAAAGGTATGATACGGATAATGACGGTATGCTTTCCGTTTTTGAAATAGAAAATATTCAGGATGAAGAAGGCATTGAGATGCTTTCTATAGATTTAAGTTCTGCTCAGACAGAAGAGAATAAAGATGAACAAATTCAGACTCTTGAAGCGAAACTTGAAACCGTAAACAACGAACAAGGTTTTATAAGCTCTATATGGAACGGAATTAAATGTTTTACCGGATTAGGTTCCAGCAGTGATAAATGTGAAAAGGCTATTGAGCAGTTTAAAAACGGAGAAATAAGTTATGAAGAGGCTGATAGTATAATATCAGGATTTTCCGAGAAACAAAAAAGCTCCGTTAACTTAATTGCAAATATAGCAACGGGACTTGCAGCCGTAGCAGTTGTAGGTTCCGCCGTAATGACAGGCGGTTTGTCACTTGGAGTTATAGCTGCTGCGGCAGGAGCGGGCGCTGCAACAAAAGCAGGGTTAAAATTTGCAGACAGAGCGACAAATAAAGTTGAAGGCGACGCTCTTGACGGCAAACAAATTTTAAAAGACTCGCTCTCAGGTGCTGTTGACGGAGCAGTATCCGTTGCAACCATGGGTATCGGAGCGGCGGCAGTTACGGGAAAAACAGTAGCACAGCAAACTTTAAAACAAACCGTTATAGAAGGTGCTAAAGCCGGAGCAAAAGCAGGTGCAATTTCAGGTGCAGTAACAGGTGCAAGCGACTATACAATAGAAGCTGCCGTTGAAGAAGATGTTGAATTTAATCTGGGAGATTTGGCAGCAAGTACGGCAATAAATGCTGCAGGCGGTGCCGTTGCCGGCGGAGTATTAGGCGGGGTAAGCTCCGGAATTCAATATAAAGGAATGCAGGCTAAAATAGCTTCCAGACAAGCCCATCATAAAGATTTGTCTCAAGATACAATAATCGAACTTTCAGATGAAGCTGCAAAATTAAATAAAACATACTCGGAACATATAGATGAAGCAACAGCGCAAATAAGAAATACATTTGGAGATGATGTTACTTTAACAGGCAGACCAAAGAGTGAAAATTCCATATTTGAAAAACTTGCTTCAAAATTTGAAAAAGGGAAATTATCTTCAACATCAACCGATGCCTGTCTGGATGCCATAGGTGACGGATACGGTACCAGAATACAGATGGCAAGCTTATCACAGGAGCAATCTAAAAGTATAATTGAAGATACGCTTCAAGGCAGCGGTATTTCATATGAACAATTCGTTAAATATCTTGACGGTGATTTAAGCTCTCTTGATAATACCGTTATAGAATCAATTGAATCAGTAAGAAACGATGTGTTAAATGCATTAAAAGAAGTTCAGACCAAAGATGTATTTGAAAGTCTTATTGAAGGAATTAAAAGAGATAACAATGGTATCATAATAACTGAACTAAATAATTACGGTGATGATATTTCATCATATTTTACTCCAAGGCAGATAAATGAAATTGCGGAAGTTTATTTTAAAAAAACCGGAAAAAGACTGGATATTGTAACAAAAATAGATGATTCATATAAAGGAAGCGGATCTGAAATTAAAATTGATGATGAAGGCACAACAACCATTACAACCGATACATCTGTTATAAAAAATAAAGGAGCATCAAAAGATTCAGGTTACACCTCAACACAAATGAATACCCAACATCCGTTTGAAGACGGTACAACAGGCAACGGTGAACTTCAAATAAGAGGAACCGAGGTTAATGATTTTGCCGATGTTGAGCATATTCCTTATGATATAAGACAAAAGAAAATTATTGCTTCAGATACGGAATATGCCCCTGTATATAATCTTATAAAAGGATTATCAGATGATGCATATAAATCTTACAACACTTATCTTACAAAAGTTTATAACTGGCTAAGATTAAAAGAACTCGGTATTGAAACCTCGGAACCCGTGATTAAAGAAATAATGTCCGGGTACGGATTGTCGGATGAAGCATTAGAACTGCTCAGCAGAGAAGGATTAATAAATTTCAGCAACAGTATTAAGCATTAACAAAATTATATTTTACATGTTTTAATATGATAAAATAAGGAATGTATATGGACAGAATAAATAATAACTCCAATAATTATAATAAACCATTTTCAGGAACAAATAAGGATAAACCTGTTATGCTTGATAAAGAAGAAAAAATGAAAATACTTACCGCGAAAACAAAAGAAGTATTATCTCAGGCAGCGGAAAGAGAAGTTCCGGAAAACGGCAGATTTTCAAGAGTTTTTGTAACTTTCTCAGTACCTGAAAGCGATAACAAAGCTGTATTTTCTATTATTCATGATAATGTTGACTATAAAGATAAAAGACAGCTTTCCATAGGTGTTCACAGACAAAATTCGGACAGAATGTTTTCTAATTTTATTATGAAAGGTACTAAAAAAGAAATTATTGAATTTTTAAATGATGAAAAAAATAATGAAGAACTAAAACAAATTGTAGAACATCTTTCTGATAAAGCTGATAATTACTATTCAGATTTGTTGTAAGTGAATATCAGGTTAATTTTAGTGTCACCCTGAATTTATTTCAGGGTCTTACCAACTGGAAATGAAAACATCAAGCCGGTCAGATACTGAAACACCAGGTAGGGGCATAAAATCACGTTTCAACATTGTCTCAACGGATTTTGCAGCCAGTTCAGTATGAAAAAAATTTTGGTTCGCTTAATCAAATACATTTAGAACGACAGCTTGCGGAAAATCCGCAGTTCAATATGACGCTTACATAAAAAGTATTTCATAGGATAACTTTATTCATACCTTAATGCATCAATAGGATTTAACAAAGAAGCTTTATATGCAGGATAATAGCCAAATCCTATACCGACAAGTCCTGAAAAACCCAGTGACAGAAATATAGAAAACAGTGAAATAGAAACACTCATTCCGTCAGAAAAAATTTCAACAGCTTTTGCTCCTATAATGCCTGCTGCAACACCTATTAATCCCCCGATCATAGACAGCATAAAAGATTCTATCAAAAACTGCCACCTTATATCGGAAGCTCTTGCCCCTATTGCCATTCTTATCCCGATTTCTTTTGTACGCTCCGTTACAGATACAAGCATAATATTCATAATACCTATACCGCCTACAAGCAGCGATACCGACGCAATTGAAGCAAGAAGAATTGCAAATGTACGAACAGTTGATTTCATTCTTTCCTGAAATTCTGCGGAATTTCTTATCTCAAAATCATTAGTTTGATTTTTACCTATATTATGGCGAAATATTAAAAGTTCCTCTACTTCTTTTTCAACATCATTAAGTGAATCAGCATCAACTCCTTTTACAACAATCATCTTAACGGTACCCGGAAATACAACCCCGAATAATTTCTTCTGAGCAGTAGTAATTGGAATAAAAATCAAATCATCTTCATCAAAAGGACCGGTAGAACCTTTAGTTTTAAGAACACCCAAAACCTTAAACGGAACATTTCCTATTCTTAAGACTTTATTAACAGGGTTTACATCGCCAAAAAGCTCCGTTGCAACGGTTGAACCGATTAATGCCACCTTTGCGCTGTTTTTTACATCTTCTCTTGTAAATGAACGCCCGAGTTCAACATCATAGTTTTTTATATATAAATATGAAGGTGTAGTACCGTATACAGTTGTAGACCAGTTCTGATTTCCGTACATTACCTGTTTTGTTTCGTTTGAAACAGGTGCAACCGAATCCACACCGTCTATGGTTTTTTGAATTGCGGCAGCATCTTTTAACGTCAAAGAAGGACGGGTACCCATTCCCATGCTTACACCGCCTGTTTTAACCGAAGCAGAACGAATCGTAAGTATATTAGAACCCATAGATTCCATATTTGCCTGCACTTGTTTGCTTGCGCCTGTCCCTATCGCAAGCATAATAATAACAGCGCTTACACCGATAATAATACCAAGACTCGTTAAAGCAGAACGAAGTTTATTCACCTTAAGTGAATTGATTGCCATTTTCATTGTAGATTTGAAATCTATCATATTATGTCTGCCTTGTTCTTGTTTTCATCCATTCTTCTTTTGGCTGGTCGGATATTATTTTGCCGTCTTTAAACTTAATTACTCTTTTACAGTATTCCGCAATATCAGGCTCGTGCGTGACAAGCACAATGGTTTTTCCGGTTTGATTATTAAGGTTTACAAAAAACTCCATAACCTCGATACTTGTTTTTGTATCTAAATTACCCGTAGGCTCATCCGCAAGAATTAAAGGAGCATCATTAACAATTGCACGTGCAATTGCAACTCTCTGCTGCTGACCGCCGGACATTTGGTTCGGCATATGGTCTTCCCTGTTTTCAAGACCCACAATTTTAAGCGCCCTTCTGGCACGTTCATGACGTTCCGCCTCCGGCACCCCTTTATATATCATAGGAAGCTCCACATTATCAAGCGCAGAAGTTCTGGGTATTAAATTAAAACCTTGAAAAACAAAGCCGAGTTTTAGATTTCTTATATCTGAAAGCTCATCTGCGGATAAAGAAAATACATCAACACCGTCCAGATGGTACGTTCCCGAATTTGGTTTATCCAGAGTCCCGAGCATATTCATGCAGGTTGATTTTCCGCTGCCCGATGCTCCCATTATTGCAACAAATTCACCTTCTTCAATACTTAAAGACACATCATTAAGAGCATTGAAACTTTCATCTCCCGTCATATATGTTTTTATTGCATGTTTTACTTCAATCAAGCTCATCTGATTTTCTTCACCTTATAATCTCGGTACTCTCATTGCTCTTTTTGCGGCTTTACTGCCTTCTGAACCAACATATACAAGGTCGCCTTCTTTTATCTCATCAGAAATAATTTCCGTATATGAATCATCACTGGCACCGGTTTCTACATTTATTCTTACCGGTTTTTTCTTTCTTTCTATCCAAACCCCCTGTCTTTCATATCTTTGTTTATTATCGGCAAGAGTGAATTTCAATGCACTGTTCGGAACAGTTAATACATTCTCCTGTTTATCGGTAATAATGGAAACATTTGCTGTCATACCCGGAAGCAGTTTTCCCTCCTCATTATCCACTTCGATAATTACGGTATAAGTTACAACATTAGATTCAGTTGTAGGCGACAATCTTACCTGACTTACTTTACCGGTGAATACACTGTTTGGATATCCGTCAAGAGTATAGTTAACATCCTGACCAACCGCAACCTTGCCTATATCTGCTTCAGATACGCTTGTTTCTATCTGCATAAGAGTTAAATCCTCAGCAACAGTGAATAAAGTAGGAGTCTGGTAGCTTGCTGCAACAGTCTGCCCTTCTTCTACCTCCTTTGATATTACTATCCCATTTACCGGAGACATAATTTTTGTATACCTCATATTTGCAGCAGCCGTATCATAATTTGCCTGAGCCTGCATTATTGATGCTTTTGAAGCAGCTACTCTGGCTAAATCCGATTTATATGCGGATTCTGCCGAATCCAAATCATTTTTTGATACAAGATTTCTGGCATATAAATTCTTGTATCTTTTATAGGTTTTTGTATCATAGTCCAAAACCGCCTGATATTGTGCAAGAGTTGCTTTTGCATTATTAATATTTGCTATTGCCTGCTGCAATTGTGCTTCAAACAATGAAGTATCAATTTGAGCCAGAAGCTGCCCTTTTTCAACCTGAGAATTATAATCTACATATATTTCACTAATCATACCTGATACCTGAGAACCTACGTCAACCGTATTTACAGGTTCTATAGTTCCGGTTGCCTCCACTATCTGGGTTATTGTTCTTAACTTTACCGGTTCCGTTACATATTTAACTTTTCCGCTTTTTTTCATAAATATAAAAGGAACAGCTATTATTAAAATTACTATAATCGGAATTATTATTTTCTTCATTATTTTTCTCCCATTGCGGTTTGCAAATTTGTCAGGGCTACGTTATATTCATATATTGTCTGCACATAATCTCTCTGCGCATTGTTATAATTTTCTTTTGCATCCTGTAATTCTATAAAATTACCTAACCCTACTTCATATCTTGCATCGGCAAGTTCATAATTTTCAAGAGTTTGTCTTACTTTTGTCTGCATTAAAGGAATATTCTTTTCCAATTGAATCATGTTAATATAAGCATTCTGAATTTCAAAATATATATTTTGTTTTGTAAGTTCAACATTTCTTTTTGCAATTTCTAACTGGGCTTCACTTTCTTTAATTCTCATTCTTATATCCATAAAATTAAGATTACTCATGGATAAATATGCGCCAAGACTTATTCCGTTAGATGAATAATATGTATTATTAGACCAGTTATACCCTACCTGTCCGGTTAAATCAGGCAGATAATCCTTTCTTGTATATTTGAGCGCCTGCTCTACCGCATCTTGCGTAGCCTGCATAGAAAGCAAATCCGGCCTGTTTTTATATCCTCTTTCTATTGATTCTTCAAGAGTATAAGGATATTTTGTAAATTTATAATTTTCAAGGATATTTGTTTTTTCAACCTGCATTGTAAGTACGGCTTCTTTCGGTTCTATTGTTCCGTCTTCTCTTGTCGTGGTATTTGCTATATTTAGAAGATTTATTTCAGCATAATTATTTTTAAAATTAAATGTTTCGGTATTTTCAATCTGATAATCCGGAGCATTGGGCATATACATTGCATTATTCAATTGTACAATAGAATTTTGATAGGTATTTTCGGCACTTACAAGATTTATTTGAGCATCGCTTAAATAAACCTCCTGATTAACTAAATCTATTTTAGAAACAAGGCCCTCATCATAAAAAGCTTTTGTTCTGTTATATTGTCTTTCGTTTACTAAAACATTTGCCCTTTGTATATCTAAATTGGCTTTTGCTGCAAGAACAGCATAATATGCCGACTTTACATTATTGGTTGTATTTAATATTGCATTTTGAAGATCAAATTCCGCGGCAATTTTATAAAATTTCTGCATCTTAACTTGAGTAAGAACCTTACCGAAACTGTATATTAATTGATTTAAATACACCTGGGTTGAAAAACTTTTTCTGTTTGTATTACGCATTCCTGTATTACTGTTATTATAATCATAACCTGCACTTGCACCTATGGTAGGGAAATAATTAGCTTTACTTTGCCCTACTCTTGATTCGTACATTTTTACGTATTGTTCATAAATTTGAATTTCAGGACTGTTTTTTACGGCAAGTTCAATACAATCATTAACTGATAATGTTGCTCCCTGCGTTATTTCTTCTATTGCTCCGGCTTTATATATCAACAAAGAGAATATAAATATTGATATGTATATTTTAAAGAATACTTTGTTTTTCATATATTTTATTTTTCAACAATATTATAAATTATTTAACGAAAATATAAATCAGTTAATAATATTATATATTTTTTACCTTTTTTTATCGCTGCTTATTATATAATTCATAAAAATATACGGCAAAAATTATAACGAAAAACAAATCTAATAGTTCAAAATATTTTTAAAGCAAATTAATTTCTTTAGCTAAAGAGATAGATTCATCATCAATAGAAACAGGAATTTGAGTTAATCCCATATCTCTTAAAACCGCAAATCTGTGCCGTCCGTCATTTATGTGAGTAGTAATACTGCCGTCTTGGTATTTTCTGAGATAAATTCTCGGTGCAACTATTTGCTGGTTAGTGTCTAAAAACCTCTTAAATCTGTCATATTTTAACCCTGAACCGTTAGCTCCGTTTTTACCTACATAACAATCAGGATTTTTTTGCAATTCTCTATCAAGTTTCTTTATATTAACTGTTTTGAGTTTTAGTCCGGAATCTTCATCAGCATCTGATAATATCAATCTTGATATTACGTTTTCATCATTAAGTGATTCGGATTGAGGTATAACAGTAAAACCGACCTTTAAAGCATTTAAAAAACGAATCATTTTTTCATCATATTTATCAGGAGTATATATAAACAATTTATCCGGATTATTATAATAGCTCGGTATGTAAGTAATACAGTAATCATCCTTTTTAGACAATATTCTTAAATATTTTTTACTGTCTGTACTATTTCTGTCTATACAAAATGTTCCTTTAAAACTGATAGGATTAATATTCATATTCAAACCTTATTTACACAAATACTTAAATTACAGTAAAAGTTTTAAATTGCTAATTTGTAAACATTATTTAAAAATCCGTTTTAATCATAATTATACTTGTTATTTGAAAAAATAAAATATAAACTTAAATAATAAGTACTCAAATAAGGAAATTAAAATGAACAAAGTAAAAATTACGGTTTTAAAAACAACCTTAGATAAAGAGCTTGCGGCAGAATACGGGGCAACAGGACTTAGCGCCTGCCCGATGCTTAAAGAAGGAGAAATATTTTATGCCGATTATGCAAAACCGCAGGGATTTTGTGATGAAGCCTGGAAGGCAATATATCAGTATGTATTTGCTCTTGCTCATGGCTGCGGCAAAGAAGTATTCTATTACGGAGACTGGATAAGAAAACCGGGCATTGCAATCTGCAGCTGCAATGACGGCTTAAGACCCGTTATATTTAAGCTTGAAGCAACCAATGAAAAATCCGAAATAGACTATATTCCTGTCAGGTAAAAATTTTTTAACATTACTACAAATATAGTAATATTTTTTGAAAAATTGTAAAAAAAGTGTTATAATAAAAATGTAGATAGGAAGCCCCGATAAAAGGGCAGTTTAAAAAGTCCTTAATCGGGTACAAGTAAAATCACCTGAGCGCGTAGTTTTGCGAAAGGGACATATGGATAAAATACAATTTCACAATGACCTTAAAAGGTTAATTGAAATTTTACCGCCGAAAATCGTTGAAGCACTAAGACCTTATAACTTAGATGACGCTATTGAATTGGTTCTTGATTTAGGCAGAGTAGGAGAAATACGTTATTCAAACGGGAAAACCGATTATCTTGGAGAAGAAAATATAACAAATGAAGATATTGAATATATAACTTCAAAAATTCAGCCATTTACAAGTGATAATCGTTCGGGAATACCCGGAACACTGCACAGGATAAGTGCAATAAGAAACAGACAGGGGAAAGTGGTAGGGCTTACATGCAGAATAGGACGTGTTGTAACGGGAACTATAGCCTGCATAAAAGATATCGTTCTTCAAAACAAAAGTATTTTATTCTTAGGACGTCCGGGAGTAGGTAAAACCACAAAACTAAGAGAAATTTCAAGACTTGTTGCAAATGATTTGGGAAAAAGAGTTGTTGTTGTAGATACTTCAAACGAAATTGCCGGCGACGGAGACACCCCGCATCCTGCAATCGGAAGAGCAAGGAGAATGCAGGTTACACAGCCTGTATATCAAAAAGACATAATGATTGAAGCTGTTGAAAATCATACACCGGAAGTAATTGTTGTTGACGAGATAGGGACGGAAGAAGAAGCACAGGCTGCAAGAACAATTGCCGAACGCGGCGTTATGCTTATTGCAACGGCACACGGAAATACGCTTGATAACTTAATAAAAAATCCGGTATTATCGGATTTGGTCGGGGGCGTAAGCTCTGTTACACTCGGAGATGACGAAGCTAAAAGAAGAGGCTCTCAAAAAACCGTACTTGAACGCGAAAAACAGCCTACTTTTGATATAGTTATTGAAATAATAGACAGAAATACTCTTGCAGTATACAAAAATACAGCTGAAGCCGTCGATTACATCCTGCGCGGCTGGCCTATTAAACCCGAAATAAGAAAAGTTGATCAGGTTTATGACAACAAACCTCAGGATGAAAATAACATTACCAATAAAGAAATAAAAGAAGAAGAAGAAACTCTGGCAAGTCAGAAACTAAAATTCAGTTTTTCAAGACAAGAATATGTAAAACAGGTCAAAGACTTCAAAAAAATCTACATTTATGCGGTAAGCAGAACGGTACTTGATAAAGTTCTTGAACGTTTAAATCTTCATGCCGAAGTAACAAGAAATATTGAAGAGGCAGATATAGTAATAGTACATAAAGCATTTGCAAAAGGCGGGACTAAAATATTAAGTATCGCTAACGATTACAAACTGCCTATATATTATGTACGTTCCAATTCAATGTCGCAGGTTCAGAAAGTAGTAAAAGAAGCATTACATATAACAGACAGCGAAACTCTTCAAGGATACTATGATGACGCGGAACGGGCATTAGATGAAGCAAAAGCCGCTATACAGAAAATTCTTGAAGGTGCGGATAAAGTCGAATTGCAGCCGCAAAACCAGCAAATCAGAAAGCTGCAGCATGAACTTGTTGAGCAGCACAATTTATCAAGCGAAAGTGTGGGAGAAGGACCGCAAAGACGTCTGAGAATTGTAGGCGGCAGCGATTTTAAACATGCCGGATAATAAATAAGATTTAAAAAAGAAGGAACTCAGAGTTTTGAGTTCCTTCTTTTTCAATATGAATATAAATATTAACGTTTTGAGAACTGGAATCTTTTTCTTGCTCTTTTGCGTCCGTATTTTTTACGTTCTTTAACACGTGCATCTCTGGTTAATAAACCTTCTGATTTTAATACTGTTTTATATTCTTCATTATATTTCAGCAAAGCTCTTGAAATAGCATGTTTAATGGCTCCTGCCTGGGAAGTTACCCCGCCGCCTACTGTTTTTACTCTGACATCAAAGTTTTCCTGATTATCAGTTAATGCGAGAGGTCTATATACCATCATTTCCAGAGCAGCTCTGTTACCAAAGTATTCAGAGAATGTTTTACCGTTAACAAAAACTCTGCCTTTTCCTTTTACAAGTTTAACAACAGCAATTGCCGTTTTTCTTCTTCCGGTTGCCATGATTTCTTTATCTGCCATTATTTAGCCTCCGTTTCGTTATATACAACAGGTTTTTGAGCTGCATGCGGATGTTCGCTTCCGGCATATATTTTTAATTTGTTGAACTGGTCATGACCCAAAGTATTATGCGGCAGCATTCCTTTTATTGCTTTTTCTAAAGCCAATACCGGATTTTTTTCCATCAATTCTCTGAAAGAAGCAACTTTTAAGCCGCCCGGATAACCGGTATGATGATAATATTTCTTATCTGTTTCTTTTTTACCGGTAACGGAAATTTTTTCCGCATTAATGATAATTACAAAATCACCGGTATCAACATTAGGTGTGTATTGTGGTTTGTGCTTTCCTCTTAATAAATTAGCAGCTAATACAGCAAGACGTCCTAATCTCATTCCGTCCGCATCTATTAAATACCACTTTCTTTCTACTTCAAGAGGTTTAGCTGAATATGTTTTCATAAGCTTCTCCATCTATATTATTGTAAATTACTTTTATTAATGTCAGCCCATCCGGGCTTATGGTCGAACCTGCTTTTGTTCTATCCTTCGATTCAAGAATATCCCTCAGCACCTCAGGAGCAAGAGATTTTTTCTCTATCATCAGGAGAGTTCCGACGATCGATCTGATCATATTGTACAAAAACCTGTCTGCTACAAAGTCAATATAAACATAATCACCCTCTTTTAAAGCTTTAGCAACATATACATTGCAAATTTTAGCCGGATTTGTTGTTCTCGCCTTTTTAAAAGAAGTAAAATCATGTCTGCCCGATAAATAACTCAAAGCTTTATTTATTCTTTCTATATTTAAAGGGTATCTGACCAGTAAACAATTTTCATCCCACGCACTTCTTTGAGTTCTGTTTACAATGGTATATCTGTAATATCTTGCTTTAGCACTCTTTTGTGCGTGGAATGTTCTCCCGACTTTTATTAATTTCTTAACACTTATAGTTTTAGGAAGAAGACCGTTAAGTGAATTAATGAACTTACTCGGATTTAGTTCAAGCTCTGTTTCAAAATGGGCGGTCTGCCCTTTAGCGTGAACACCGGCATCGGTTCTGCCTGAGAAAATTGTTTTGGTTTTTGTTTTTGTCAAAGTACTGATTGCTTTTTCCAGTTCATCCTGCACTGTTATTACGGGCTTATTACTGTTAGGCATTATTTTCGGCTGCTTTTGGCTGCCTGCGTATGATGTACCGATGTACTCTATTTCCAATAAGTATCTTTGCATTATACTAATTGAATTAAAGCCATTTCAGCCGCATCACCGCGTCTTGGCGGCAAGTGATATATTCTTGTATAACCGCCGTTTCTGTTTTCGTACTGTTTGCCGATTTCAGAGAACAGTTTTTTCAAAACAGTTTGAGGTATTAATTTTTTACCTTCCTGCAATTCTTCAAAAACTTCACCTGTCTGGCTGTCAACGAATTTTGATGTTTCAACATCAAATATAAACTTAGCTGCCTGTCTTCTTGCATGTAAATCGCCTCTTTTTGCAAGAGTAATAATTTCTTCAGCATAAGGTTTTAAAGCCTTAGCTCTTGAAATTGTTGTTTTAATTTCTCCATGCAAGAACAATTCAGTTGCCAGAGATCTTAATAAAGCTTTTCTCTGGTCCTGAGGTCTAGACAGTCTGTTTCTGCTGCATTGGTGTCTCATTTTATTTGTCCTTTTGTATTATTATACTTCTTCTAATTCTACACCTTCAGGATTAGGCTGAAGTTCCAATCCTACCTGATGTAATTTTTCTATAACTTCATCAGAAGATTTTTTACCGAAATTTTTAATATTCAATAAATCATGTTCTGATTTTTTAAGTAATTCAGCTAAAGAATTGATACTTGCTCTTTTCAAACAATTATAAGCTCTTACTGAAAGTTCAAGATCCTCAATTGTAATACTCGGAGCTTGAGTTTCTTCTTCAACTTCTTCAATTACATGCTGATTCGGCAATATAGCAGGCTGACCGGTAATAGCTGCAATTTGCATAAAATGTTCTATTAACAGATTTGCTGCCTGGCTTAATGCGCTTGATACATCAATACTTCCGTTTGACCATATTTCAAGAGTTAATTTATCATAATCGATAACATCGCCAACACGTGTATTTTCAACATTGTAGCTTACTCTTTTAATAGGCATAAAAGAAGCATCAATAGGAAGCAAATCTATAGGCATATTACCTTTATTTTCCTTAAGAACATCAACTGTTCTGTAGCCTTTGCCGGTTTCAACCGTAATATCGGCAGAAATGCTTCCGCCTTCAGAGATTGTACAAATTAACCAGTCGGGATTTACAACTTTTACACCTGCAGGTAATTGGAGATCGCTTGCAAGTACGGGGCCGGGTCTGTCAACTTCAAGTCTCAAATGCTGAGGATCTTTATCTTCCGTTTTTATTGTCAAACCTTTCAAGTTTAACATAATATCAATAGCATCTTCAACAATTCCCGGAATTGATGTATATTCATGTGTTATACCTTCAATTCTTATAGAAGTAACAGCAGCTCCTTCAAGTGAAGAGAGAAGCACTCTTCTTAAGGAATTACCTATAGTTGTACCAAAACCTTTTTCTAGCGGTTCAACAACAAATTTACCGTATTGTGATCCGTCTGAACTGGTTGTTGTATTTATACATTTAATTTTCAATTCCATTATAATTAATCTCCTACAATTATTTAGAATAATACTCGATTACAAGCTGCTCTTTAAGTTCGGGGTCTAATTCTTCTCTTTCGGGAATTCTGTCAAATGTTACTTTTAAAGCATCTTTGTCAATTGTTATCCAGGCAGGCGCCAATGCTAAATCAATAGATTCATTAACCGATTTTATAAAATCAGTGCTTCCTGCTTTGAATGTTATAACATCACCCGGTTTTACTATGTAAGAAGGGATGTCAACTCTTTTTCCGTTAACCAGTACATGCCCGTGGTTAACAATTTGTCTTGCCTGTTTTCTTGAAATGGCGAAGCCTGTTCTGAAAACAATATTATCCAGTCTTGACTCTAATAACTGTAAAAGAATAGTGCCTGTTACACCTTTTCTTCTGCTTGCTTCCTTGTAATATCTTACAAATTGTTTTTCGTTAACAAGGTAAGTTAAGCGGATTTTTTGCTTTTCATTCAAGTGAATAGCATATTCGGAAAGTTTTTTTCTTGCTGCGCCATGCTGACCAGAAGCATTTTGTCTTAGTGAAGAAACCAACTTTCTGTTTGATAAATCAGTAACTCCGTAGTTACGATATAATTTATTTGATGGTCCTGTATACTTAGCCAATTTATGACTCCTTACGTTATTAATTATTACACTCTACGTCTTTTCGGAGGACGGCAGCCATTATGAGGAATGGGTGTTACGTCCTTAATTAAGGTTATTTCAAGTCCGGCAGCCTGAATAGCTCTGATAGCTGTTTCTCTGCCTGAACCCGGTCCTTTTATATATACTTCAACTTTTTTCATGCCTTGGTCAATAGATAATTTAGCAACCTTTTCGGCAGCAGATTGAGCGGCAAACGGTGTACCTTTTCTTGCACCTTTAAATCCGCATCCGCCTGCAGATGCCCATGCAATAGCATTACCCTGAGTATCTGTTGAAGTTACGATTGTATTATTAAATGTTGATTGTATATGTACAACACCTTGTAATACATTCTTTTTTTCTTTCTTTTTTGTTTTTACCGGTCTAGCCATTGTTTATATTACTCCTTCAATTATTTCTTTTTGGCGATTGGGCCTGTTTTCTTACCGCGTCTTGTTCTTGCGTTTGTTTTTGTTCTTTGTCCCCTTACCGGAAGTTTGCGTCTGTGGCGCATTCCTCTGTATGAGTTAATTTCGCTCAATCTTTTTATATTCAGAGATTCTTCTCTTCTTAAATCACCTTCTATTGTATAGTGGGCAATTTCTTCTCTGAGTCTTTTAATATTATCATCCGTAAGATCATCAGTTCTTAAATCTTCGGAAATTCCGCACGCTGACAATATTTTAGCACTGCGGGCAGGACCTATGCCGTATATATAGGTCAATGCTATTATCATTCTTTTATTACGGGGTAAATCTACCCCGGCAAGTCTTGCCATAGTCTCTCCTTTTATTTTATATCTCAGTTGGAATTTTTAACTGTTTAAATTTTCCTTAACCAAAATCCTTTAATGTGTTTTTAAATTGCCCTGCAATTTTGTCACTTTTCGGATTCCTTTTTGATTTGGGTCTTTGTTCTGTGCACACTGCATTTAAATTACTTTGCGCCTAAAATTAACCCTGTCTTTGTTTATGTTTAGGATTTTCGCATATTATAGCTACTCTTCCTTTTCTTTTAATTACTTTGCATTTATCACAAAGCGGTTTTACAGATGCTCTGACTTTCATTTTCTTATTTCCTTTATTTTAATCTGTATGTAATACGTCCTCTTGTCAAATCATACGGGGTCATTTCAACTTTCACTTTATCTCCCGGCAAAATTTTTATAAAATTTTTTCTTATTTTTCCGGATATATGTGCCAATATTTCGTGTCCGTTCTCAAGTCCGACCCTGAACATTGCATTCGGCAGTGATTCTAATATTGTTCCTTCAAATTCTATTACGTCTTTTGACATTATTTTCCTTTGCTGTTTTAGGTCAATAAGTATATCCTACATGTTAAATTTTTCAAATCAAGCTTTTTTTTCCTTTAATATTCAATTTCCTCCGTTTTTTTACTGTTTTTTGTTAATTATTTTTTTAATATTATGAAATATTCAACAAAGGATTGATTCTTGTAATTACCCATAGTTATTATATTTTTAGCCAATTTGTAAATTTTTCTTAATATATTAAAATATTGCATTTTTAATTAAACAAACAGTTGGCATCTCATTATTATTAAAAAATTGACATATCTTTTTATTTTAAATAACATTTTTATAGACTGGGATTTTGTTATTTTGGCTGACAGAGTATTTAATATGAAAAAACTTCTAAAAATTTTTTT
>CALUSW010000023.1 GCA_944323535.1 Candidatus Gastranaerophilales bacterium
TATTACCATTTTGCTGAATCTGTATCCATATCCCACCTGAAGAAATAACAGGAATTTCCTAAACGTCTGTATACACCTATATGAGATGCAGTCGGAGCATTTTTCATTTCTTTTTTACTCATTGTTGAATTTATTATTGCGATATTAATGGGGCAGACTATCAAAAACAGTTCTTTATTTGGGGTAAATCTTATTCTGAACTCTCCGTCTTCCGGCGATACATTTTCAATGATAACATTATGCGGTTCAAGATGGAAATGATCGCATATCAGCTGCTGCATATAATCATCGGGCGGAGAATTTTTTTCAAATTCAAGCGACATTGCGGTTATATAATTAATTGTGCCGTTATCGTTATAAATAAGTTCATCGTCAAAAACTTCAATCGCTATATTATCAGATATTAAAGCTTTTTTGTATTTTACAAGCTCTGTTATTTGTTTTGAATTAAGTTTAACTTTTTGCATTGTTTTCTCCTTTTATTATTTAAAATATAAATTTTATTGTTAAAATTGGTAAAATTTAGATTTTAATTGATATTTTAGATTTTTATTTTATAGAAGCCTTAAAAAAAAGAAATTATTATATTGATATGTTAGATGAGAAAAAATTGAAAAAATTTTAGGGGCTATTGTAAAAGATTTGCGTATACAAAAAGGACTTACGCAAGAACAATTGGCAGAACAAATAGGTTTACAACCACAGACTATTGCAACTATTGAAACAGGAAGATCCTTTATTTCGGCTGATGTTTTTGCGAGTTTATGTAATTTTTTTAATGTTGAACCAACAGTATTTTTTTCTAAAAAAATTGAATACCCTTCTGATGAACAGGTTCATTATATCAATGAAATAAAACGTCTTTTACCCGGTTTTAGTTCTGATAAGTTGAGAGAAATATATAAGATTTTATTAGCGTTAGATAAATAATTTGTCCTCCTTTTTGTATGATGTATATAAACATCGTTTGTATTTACAATAACAACTATGATGTATAAATGCAACAAATTAGCGAAGAATATTTACATTTTAATAAAGAACTCGGCGAAATAATAAAAGAACTCAGACTTAAAAAAGAAAAAATTTCTATTTATAAATTTGCTGCTGAATTTGGAATTGACCGGGGTAACTTTAGCCGTATTGAAAATGGTATTGTGTCTTGTAAATTTGTTACTGTATGGAAAATCTCAGAAGCACTCAATATGAAATGTTCAGAATTGGTTAAAATTCTTGAAGAAAAGTTGGGTGATGATTTTAGACTTATTGATGAATAATAAAAGTCAATATATGACCTTTAAAAGTCTGTAGATTAGGTTTTAACCTAGTAAAATTAAAAAAATGTTATAAGGAAATGTCACCCTGAACTTGTTTCAGGGTCTTGCCGGTTTGAAGATTCATTTTGATATTTGAAAATATAAGATATAATTTCCCATTGGCAAGATGCTGAAATACTCTTCGAGAACCCTCCCTTGTAAGCCTCCTTATAGTCGGCAACAAGAGGAGCTGTAAATTCAGCATGACAGTTTTGGGTTTATCATTTACATTGAAACTTTCAGAATGACATAACGAATATTTTTTGAAAAAATTCGGTGTAATTTTCTAAGTATATCCATATCATCTCTTCTTATCCAATTAACATAACTTAACAACTTTTTTAGGGTAAAAATGAAAAAAATGAAGAAAAATTTGTAAATTTTAAATATTTTTTCTCCTTTTTTTCTTATTTTTATTATTCTATTAACCTTTTTATAAAAATTGCCGGATTTTTTTTAATCGTGAATTTAAAAAGTGTATATAATACAATATTAAACTTTAAAAAATTTTATGCTTGGTATACAATGTTAAAGCTTAGATAAAGAGGATTATTTTATAGTGGGTTTAACATTTCAGGAATTAATATTAAATTTATCAAAATTCTGGTCGGACTACGGATGTATAATACAGCAGCCGTATGATATAGAAAAAGGTGCAAGTACAATGAACCCTGCAACGTTTTTACGTGCACTGGGACCTGAACCATGGAACACAGCTATGGTTGAACCATGCCGCAGACCTGCAGATGCAAGATACGGCGAAAATCCAAACAGATTAGGGCATTATTTTCAATATCAGGTCATTTTAAAACCTTCGCCCGATAATTCGCAGGAACTCTATTTAAAAAGCCTGGAAGCAATGGGGATTGATTTATCAAAGCATGATGTAAGGTTTGTTGAGGATAACTGGGAATCTCCTACATTAGGAGCAGCAGGCGTCGGCTGGGAGGTATGGCTTGACGGTATGGAAATAACCCAGTTTACATATTTTCAACAGGTAGGCGGGCTCGAGATAAGACCTGTCGCGCTTGAAATTACTTACGGACTTGAAAGAATTGCTATGTATTTACAGAATGTTGATTCTGTTTATGATGTTATGTGGAATAAAGAATTAAAATACGGTGAAATATACCTGCAAAATGAAATAGAACAGTCAAAATATAATTTTGAATATTCAAATGCTGAAAGATTATTTAAAATGTTTGATTTGTTTCAGGCGGAAGTTGAATCCTGTCTTGAGGCAAAAATTGTACTTCCTGCATATGATTATGTTTTAAAATGTTCGCATACATTTAATCTTCTCGATGCAAGAGGTGTAATAAGCCGGGATGAGAGAATTAATTATATAAACCGTGTGAGAAGAATGGCTGCTATGGTTGCCAAGCTATACGTGGAACAGCGTAAAGAACTTGGTTTCCCTCTGCTAAAAAAACAGCCGTGCAATGTATAGAAAAGGAAATTAAATAATGCAAACTCCAAAACAAAATCTTCTGGGAAAATTTATGTCTGATTTATTGAGGAAAAAAAATCCTGATGAATTTTTGGAGCAATCTGCCTCCGGCGGCTTAAAAAAGACATTAAATGCTTTTGATTTAATTATACTGGGGATTAGTGCAATTATAGGTGCCGGAATATTTGTAATGATAGGCTCTGCCGTTATAGGTACAACGGAAAGAGTCGGAGCAGGTCCTGCATTGGTAATCTCTATAACGCTCGTTGCAATAGCGTGTATATTCCCTGCTTTATGTTATGCGGAATTTGCTTCTATGATTCCCGTATCTGGGAGTGCATATATATATACCTTCGCGACAATGGGAGAATTTGCTGCCTGGATGATGGGCTGGGTTTTAATGCTTGAGTATGCCATAGGTACAATTGCCGTTGCTGCAAGCTGGACGGGGTATTTGATTAAACTCTTTGAAGGATTTCCTTTCCTTCCTGAATTTTTAAGAAATCCTCCTGTCTGGCTGGTAAATGACTACAGGACGGTTGTTGAAACGGTCCCTGATGCAGCGGTGCCTCATTTCCTTGGTATTCCTTTCTGTATTAATCTTCCTGCAATGCTTATAATTGTTATAATTGGGTTAATTCTTTTAAAGGGAATACAAGAATCCGCAAACTTTGCTAAAATAATGGTTTTTGTTAAGGTCGCAATTATCGGATTATTTATTCTTGTAGGTGCTTTTTATGTACGTCCTGAAAACTGGACTCCGTTTGCGCCTAACGGAATCAAGGGTATTTTAATGGGCGCCTTTGCAATATTTTATGCATACATAGGTTTTGATGCAATATCGACTGCCGCTGAGGAAACAAAAGATCCCCAAAAAAATCTCCCGATAGGTCTTATAGGTTCTCTTGTTATATGTTCTTTAATATATTGCTTTGTAACTGTAGTTCTTACAGGTATGATGCCGATGTCATCAATAGATTTAAAAGCGCCGATAGCCCATGCCATGACGTTTGTCGGTCAGGGGTGGTTTGCAGGTACTATCTCTATAGGAGCATTGGCAGGTTTGACTTCTGTTCTGCTTGTATTAATGTTCGGTACAACAAGAATTTTATATGCAATGGCTCGTGACGGATTTTTGCCGCCCGTAATGAAAAAAGTTCATCCGAAATTCCAAACACCGTGGGTTATTACGGTAATGTCCACTATTTTAATTTTAATCGGTTCTTTATTTATTAATATGCAGGTAGCAGCAGAGCTTGCTATTTTCGGTACTTTTACATCTTTTGTAATTGTATGTATAGGTATTCTTATTTTAAGAAAAACAGAGCCGGATAGACCGCGTCCTTTTAAAGTGCCGTTCTGTCCATGGTTCCCTATAATAGGTATAGTTTTTTGCTCTGGCTTAATGTTTGTTGCGTTAAGAGAAGTAAAAACATCTGCGGTATTGTTTCCTTTGTGGATTGTAATAGGTATTGCAATATATTTTGCATACGGATACCAGAGCAACAGAAAAGAAGAGGCTTTAAAACTTAAGGTAATTGAACAAAAACCCGAAAAGGAAAAATTGGAAAGAAAATAAAGAGATATATACAAATATAACTCATGAAAAGACCTCCTTAAGAATTAAGGAGGTCTTTTATTGTGTTTAAATTAATTATTAACCGCAGCAGCTGCATGAGCAGGCATCATTTAATGCTTCCTGAGCTTCTTTTAATCTGACTTTGATACGTCCGTCAACAGCAATACCTTCTCCGGTCTTCTCTGATATTAATAACGGATTAATATCAAGTTCGTCTATAAACTTGAAATCAGATACAAGCTGTGAAAGTCTTAAAAGAGTTTCCTGTATCTGTCCGATTTGGGCAGGAGTTGTTCCTCTTGCGCCTTGAAGCAGTTTATATGCTTTAACGGATGTAATCATATCCATAGCATCTTCATCTGTTAAAGGAGCAATTCTGAAGTTAACGTCTTTCATAACTTCAACAAATACACCTCCTAAACCAAACATCATCATCGGACCATATTGCGGATCAGTTGCAATACCGCATACCATTTCACGGCTGCCTTTTACCATTTCCTGAATTATTACACCTTCAAGACCGTCTAATAATCCTTTGTCTTCCAGTCTTTTTAAGAGTGCTTTATATTCATTTCTCAATTGTTCTTCGCTTCTGATGTTAACAACAACACCGCCGACATCCGTTTTATGTGATGTTGTCTTTGATGTCATTTTCATAACAACAGGATATCCGATTGAATTACCTAATGTGACAACCTGTTCTTCATCAGTAGCAAGTCCGTATTTGCATGCTCTTATTCCGTATGCTTGAAGTACATCTATACTTTCAAGTGTTGTAAGCTGATCTCTGCCTTCAGAAATTGATTTTTTGATAATAGCTGCAGCTTTTTCTCTGTCAACGTCATAGCACGGTATTTTGCCCGCCGGCTTGTTCATCCATTGTCTTTGTTCATCAAGTCTTAACAAAGCTTCTGCAGCTTCTTCGGCATACATATAGAACGGCATATTTACGTTCATATTTGCTATCTTGCCGAAGAAATCATTTGTTGTCATAAATACGCCTACTATCGGCTTTTGAGGATTTTTTGCTTTAATATCTATTAATGCCTGTGCTACATCTATATCTTTTAAACCTAAGAACGGCAGATAAATTACCATAATCATATCAACATTTTCATCTGCAATTACAGTTTCAAGTGTTTGTATATAATGTTCAATCGGCGCAGATGCAATCATATCAATAGGGTTTTTAACCGATGCGGCAGACGGAAGAAAGCTTCTTAATTTAGCTTTTGTTTCATCCGTAATTTTAGCCATTTGCATGCCGCTTTCACAGATTGCGTCAGTAGCCATAATTCCGGGACCTCCGGAGTTTGTTATAATTGCAACTCTGTTTCCTTTTGGAATAGGACAGTTTGAAAAAGCTTTTGCATTTGCAAATAAGTTTTTCAATGAAAATTCTCTTATAACTCCGGATTGTTTTAATAAAGCTGCAGCAGCTTTATCAGCACCGGCAAGTGAACCTGTATGAGATGATGCAGCGCTTGCACCTGCTGCACTTCTGCCTGATTTTAAAGCTAAAATCGGTTTTTTCTTTGTTATTCTTGAAGCTAATTTTCTAAAGTTTTGAGGATTTTGGATTGATTCCATATATAATAAAATTTGTTTTACGTCGTCATCATTTTCCCAGTATTCAAGCATTGTTTCTGCATTTATATCTGCCTGATTACCTATTGAAACAAACTGGGCAAAACCGATATTCAAATCTTTTAATATATTTAAGATACCGCCGCCGAGTGCGCCTGATTGCGATACAAAACCTATATCTCCTCTTACGGGAAGAGATTCGGCAAAAGTTGCATCCATCATTACGTCAGGGTTTGTATTTAAAACACCCAGACAGTTAGGTCCAACACATCTCATACCGTATTCTTTTACTTTATTCAGTAATTGTTTTTCAAGTTCTGCACCTTCAGCCCCTGTTTCTTTAAATCCGGCTGTAATTATACAAATACCTTTTATGCCTTTTTGATGGCACTGGTCAATTGTATCCAGAACAAATTTTGCATTGACAACAATAACAGCCAGGTCAACTTCACCCGGAACTTCTTCTATTGAAGTATAGGCTTGAAATCCTTCAATAATACCGCCTTTTGGATTAACGGGGTATATTTTTCCGTTAAATTTATAGTCTCTTAGTCTTTGCATAATTTCAGAACCGATAGTTTTCGGTTTTGTTGAAGCCCCTATAACTGCTATTGATTTCGGCTTCATTATTTTGTCCAGAATCTCGTTTTGCATTTTTCTCTCCTGCTCTTTTTGAGTCTAGTAACCATTATCTAACCAGGGGCGTTCTCTGAATTTTGCCCCTAAATCTTTTGTTATTTCAATACATTTTGGCATATCGACATCGTAGTCTTTATATCCCGTAACTATGGTTGCCGTAGTATCGAAACCTTCTTTTACAGCTTCTTTTATAAAATCTTTTACGGCTTCATAAGCTCCTTTTATTGTTGGAAGTGAAATTTTGTTGTATACTTCTTCATTTTCACCGTTAAGACTTACGGAAAATTTATCTATCAGACCTTTTAACCCGGGCAGAACATTTTTTTTATATACCAGATTGGCATGCCCGTTTGTATTAACTCTTAGTATAGTTTTAGGATAGTTTTTTTTAATATATTTTGCGACTTCTTTTAATATATCAAGTTTCAGCATCGGTTCACCGTAGCCGCAGAAAACTATTTCGGAGGAAAGATTGTCTTTCATTGCTTCCAATTGTTTTATAACATCTTCTGCTTTTACGTTTTCGGTATTTAAAAATAAATTCGCACCAACTACATCTTCTTTTATGTTACGGATACAAAATACACAGTTATTTGTACAGCTATTAGTCAGATTAATGTAAATTTTACCGTCTAAAAGATATACTAAATTATAATCCGTCATTTATTTTCACCTATAGTAAGATTTTGCCACAAATAAGTATTGATAACAAGTACTTTTTTATGATGTCCGGATATTTTTAATTATGATTAAGAAATCTATATAAAATACCCTAAAAACAAAATTTGTGGTATTTTATAATAATGATTGAAATTCTTATATTATATATTATTCATAAACGTGAAAAAACGATTTATTCAATAAGAAAAGAAATAATCGAGATTTTCGGTACCTTTACAAAACCGAGTATAGGTACGATTCATCCCGCTTTGCAAAGACTGCTTAAAGAAAAGGCGGTTTCTTTAACGGAGAGGATGTCTGATGGCGGGAAAAAATCTTCTTATTATTCAATAACGAGAAGCGGTCTTGAGTATTTTAAAAAAATGTTCTTTAATTCGGGAAGCGACAATCCCTCGTTATTTTACACCCAGCTGCAGGCAAGGCTCGGTACAATGGGGCTTTTAAATGTTGAAGAAAGAAAGCGTTTTCTCTCTGAGTTTTCTAAGAAAATAGAAATCTACAAGTTTGAACTTGAAAATAAATTAAATGATGAATTTATTGAACTTGATTATTATCAAACCCAGTTATTAAATAGAACATTAAACGAACTAAACTCTTTAAAAGATTATATAAATAATTTAAAGGTTGACCATGCCGGCTAAAATAGCTTCTGTCGAAAACGGTTCTATTGCGGAGGAATTGGGAATTAAGCAGGGCTCGGAGTTAATAAGTATAAACGGCATTAAACCGCGTGATTATATTGATTATCAATATGCTGTTGCTGCTGAGGAAGTAGTTTTTGAAATTAAAACGCCTGATGGCGAGATTGAAGAATATGAAATTGAAAAAGATTTCGATGAAGAATTGGGGTTAATTTTTGAGTCTGCAATTTTTGACAGAATAAAATCCTGTGCAAACAATTGTATTTTCTGTTTTGTAGATCAGCAGCCAAAAGGGCTGAGAGAGTCTTTGTATATAAAAGATGATGATTACAGACTTTCATATTTACAGGGAACGTATATAACATTAACAAATCTTACAAAAAAAGATAAAGAACGTATATCAAATCTGCATTTAGGACCGTTATATATATCCGTTCATACAACAAATCCTGATTTAAGAGTTAAAATGCTTAGAAATAAAAATGCGGCTAATCTTATGAAGGAACTTGATTTTTTTAAAGAAAATGAGATTCCTGTCCATACTCAGATAGTTTTGTGCCCCGGATTTAATGACGGAGAGGAACTTAAACGAACTCTTAATGATTTGTGGAAATATAAATCTATATTAGGTTCTGTTGCTATAGTTCCTGTCGGGATAACAAAATACAGAAAAGAAAAACTGAACCCGGTGACAAAAGAAATTGCAATTGAAACTATTGAAATTATAGAAAAATTTAATAAAAGAATTAAAAAAAATATTGCAAGTGTTTCAGATGAATTTTTTCTGATTGCGGGACAAGAAATACCTGCAAAAGATTATTATGACGGTTTTTCGCAGCTGGATGACGGGGTAGGCGCTTTAAGATGTTTAATTGACGACTTTAATAAAAGAATAAAGAAAATTCCTAAAACAGCAAAAGAACCTAAACAATTTACAATTGCCTGTTCTGTCAGTGCCGGGAGTGCTTTTTTTATGTTTGCCGAACAATTAAATAAAGTTAAAAATGTTGAGCTGCAGGTGCTGCCCGTTAAAAACGAATTCTGGGGGAATGATGTTAATGTTGCCGGTTTAATTACCGCACAGGATTTAATTAATCAATTAAAAGACAAATGTTTTAATAATGTGATAATTCCTTCTATAGTATTAAGACCTTATACAACGGAATTTTTAGACGGTTTGACCGTTAAAGATGTGGAAGAAAAACTTAACATTAAACTGCATGTAACAAAAGATATATACAGTACAAAAGAATTGTTTGAATTATTGTTTAAAAAAGGAAACGAGGATAAAGAATTTTAAGATGGTTAGTGATAAATTGCGGCATTGGATTAAGTATGTCCGAAGAAAAATTACAATAAGCGGATTGCTGGCAACCAGACATCGGGAATGGTGTGAGGAAAATTCCGAGAGATTTATTAATAAAAAAGATGATAATTAAAGTTATCATCTATATAATCCAGTGTCGCAACCTACCGCCGACTGTCTTGAAATTCCTTACTCTCGGGCAAGAGGTTCATTTCGCTGCCGCTCTCATTCGCCTTTGCCCTCACATAATCGAGTTTCACTCTGCGGAATTTCGCTCATCGTCGCCGTTCAGTTGCTCACCTGCTTGGTTGCTCGCATTAAATGGCTCCGGTCTTGCTCAATCGCAAGCCCTTAAGCCTCTGCTCGCAATCCGCTTTTCAAAATGCCACTCACCTGGCAGCTACACTGCGGCGGATACAAGCTCACAAGCATTACCCTGCGGTTCTGCTGTTCGTTTTGTAAGAAAAATTCACTCACGCCTATGGCTTATCGTGGATTTTTCCTCGAACATTTTTATGGTGTCGTTAACGTTACTATATTGGAACCAATTGTACCTTATAAAAATACCTGTTCAACAGCAGACATGAGTATTTACGCCGAACTTATCAGTATAATGAAAGACTCTACGCAAAAATATTACAAAATGAGGATTGTTCTGAGGCTGGAGTGTGCATAAATTTTTACCATTTATTATCCTAATGCTTGTATTGGTTTAATCTTTTTTATTTCATCAGCAATATTGCGCCTTGCTATCCTGAGTTCATAATCTTCCTGATAACGCAGAAAATAGCCTTGAGAAAGCCCAAAGTATGTCGTCAAACGCAAATCTGTATCTGCCGTAATTCTTCTTTGACCTTTAATAATCTGATGGATTCTGTTTGGCGGTACAAAAATTGCATTGGCTAAAGCATTTTGCGTAAGATTAAACGGCTCAATAAATTCTTCCTTGAGCATTTCACCTACGGTTGTTAATTCAATGTATTCAGCCATTAAAAAATCTCCATATAAGTATTATCTACTTATATTATATAGTACGTATCGCGTAATTTCAACCCTGTGTAAATAACTTATTAAGATAAATAACTAAAAGCTAATGATAATCAACTATTTCAACATCAAAAGAATGATTGTCCAACCACCTGAAACATATTCTAAACTGATCATTAATGCGAATAGAATATTGCCCTTGTCTGTTACCGGTTAAAACCTCAAGACGATTACTGGGCGGAATCTTTAAATCGTCAAGAACAGAAGCAGCATTGAGCATTCTTAGTTTCTGCAATATCCGTTTTTGAATCTCATGCGGAAGTTTCTTAGAGAACTTTTCATTCCATATTTTCTCTGTTTCTTTGCATCTGAAAGATTTAATCATAATAAGATTGTAACATATAAATATCCTGTGAATAGTTGAAAATGCTGTAAAAAAATTGTCCGAACAAAATTTCACGATAAGCGGATTGCGAGCAGCCAAGCAGGTGAGTATTAAAGTGGAAATGTTGAATTTTCACTTTAATACGACACTAGATTATATTGATTAAAATGTAAGTTATAGTCTGATACGGTAAATCTCGGTACCGAGCCAACTGGCGACTGAGGGATAGTTTGAGTCCTCATAATCAGGCTATTGTTTTATCGGTATGAGGTCGTAGAATCTGTCTCGAACGACATTTGGCTTCACCATACGATGGCGGGTTGGCAGTCCGCCCATACCGATTTTTATTAATAATAATTTGTAAGCCGATAAATACAAATAATAAAAAAGACTCCGTAAGGAGTCTTATATATGGTGTCGTAGATGGGACTTGAACCCATAAGGAGTAATCCACACGCCCCTCAAACGTGCGCGTATACCAATTCCGCCACTACGACATGACATCTATTATATTATGATGATTTATTTCTTTCGTCAATATTTACGTTAAAAATTGTCCGAACAAAATTTCACGATAAGCGGATTGCGAGCAGGGCGAAAATCCGTTTAATGCGAGCAACCAAGCAGCCGGCAGCGTGAGTGAAATTTTGAGAGCGGCGTATTGAAAAGGTGAGTATTAAAGTGGGAATGTTGAATTTTTACTTTAATACGACACTAGATTATATTATCAATATCTTCTTACGCTGTTATTTAGATTGTGCAGAAGATAATTTTGTTCCATCTGGTTATATGTTTGTGCTCTTTCTTCATTTAGCATTGAACGCATTAATTGTATTTTTTTGTCATTTTGTCTTACTATTTTTCTTTGATATCTGTCTTTATTTTCAAATTGCATTGCAAAATTCAGCTGTTGTGCTAAATCATTCTGATCCTGCTTTACCGCTCGGAAACATTTTGCAAGTTCTTCGCCTTTATACTGGTTTATACAGTAATTACATTGTTTGAAAAAATTATCCTGTCTTTCAATCCAGTACTCATCGCTGCCAAAAGTCGGCGAATTCGAAACAATCTGAAGCCAGTTAAGTTTATCTATATATTTATTCTGTTTTTTATAATAATTATCAAGTTTTTTTTGCTCCAGTTTTGCAATTTGTGCATTTGCAAAATAAAAATATTTGGAGTTTCTTGCAAGTTCACGTGCTTTATAGAAATATCCGAGCTTAAGGGAAGAATTCTTTTCTGTTAAAGCTGCGCGTATATAATTATCGGCAATATCAGGTTTTAATCTTATTAATTCTTTTGCTGTTTTATTTGCGTTAATAAAATCTTTTTTTCTGTAAAGAATCTTAAATTTTATTTCCTGTGCTTTATAGTAGCCGTTATTGGATTTAGATGTTAAAGAAGCATATTTTAACGCTTTATTTGTTTGATTTAAATTTAAATAACAATCTGCAGCGCAGGCATAAATATCTGATTTATCGTCCGAAATTTTGTTGAAATATTCTATTGCCGTTTTATTATCTTTAATTCTATAGTATTGTTTAAATAAAAGTTTAGAAATATAATCTTCGTTAAAATACGGATTAGGGTTTTTTATCATTTTCAGATATTCAATTGCCGCATTCGGATTTGTTTCTTCATATTTTTTATAAAGAGCAAAAAGCGCCGGTATAAAATCAGGATCTAATTCCAATATTTTTTCATATTTCCCTTTTTTATACAGTTTTGATATTTTTTTATATAGTTTGTAGTCTTTAGTGTCATTAAAATTTTCTTTTTGGGGCGGGTTAAATACAAAACACTCCAAAGAAGTATCATATCTTACAGGAGAAATTTCTTCCGTTGCTAAAGAACATTCCGTTAATGAAAGCAATAGTATTAGAGATAAAAAAAACACAAATTTTTTCATATTTATCCTTTGTTTTAAAGCAGTTCGTTCACATTGTAATTCTGATTATACAATTTTCGGTTTCCTTTTAATTTATAGCCTAAAGGCGGTTTGTCTTTTGTTTCTTGTATATATAATTCCTTTTTTGCCTGTGCTTTTTTATCGCTTTTTTCTATGTAAAAAGTAATATTTTCGTTTGCATCGGTTATTGCACTGCCTTCTATTTCAACAAATTTTTTACAAACCCACTCACCCGAAACATTTCTGCCGTCAGAACAGGTTAATTCGGCAATCCCTCTTTGCCCTTTGCACATACCGGTAAAATGGCTTGATAACGGTACATAGGTAAGTTGACCATATCCTTTGCATTTTATTTTGCTTGGTTCTGATATAACTTCTATATAACCTCCGCCGGCCATATCAAGGTCAATATTTCCGGTAAAAATTTCATTATAATCATCGTATTTTCCTACTACATTTGCAGTGCAGCCGGCAGCAAATAAAGGAACTGCCGCTATTAATAATGCAAGAATTTTTTTATTCATTTCCACCTCTCAGGTTAATTATATCAAACTTTTTTATGAAAAAATTACAAATAATCTTTGATATTAAAATATTTAACATTTTGATTTTTTAAGACTTATAAAATAAAATAGTAGTTGTTAATTTTTGAAATGATTTTAAAATGAACTATATATGGTATGTGTTAATAGTAATTTCAATAATATTCGGTGCAATAAACGGCACTTTGAACGAGGTTGTAAATTCGATATTATCGGGTGCGCAGCTTGCAGTAAAAATAGTATTAACATTAATGGGAATTATGACTTTTTGGCTAGGAATAATGAAAATAGCAGAAAAGTCCGGAATAGTGGAATTTATATCAAAACTTCTAAAGCCGGCGGCAAAAATCATTTTTCCTGAAATTCCTAAAGATAGTCCGGTTATAGGTAATGTAGCACTTAATTTTTCCGCAAATGCGCTTGGTTTAGCAAATGCAGCAACGCCTATAGGACTTAAAGCAATGGAAGAAATGCAGAAAATAAATCCGGATAAGGAAAGCGCTTCGGATTCTATGTGTACTTTTCTTGCTATGAATACTGCCGGATTTCAGTTAATTCCCGCAACAGTTATTGCAATATTGGCCGCAAACGGCAGTGAACATCCCACGGAAATTATTATTCCTACTTTAATTGTTACTTTTACGGCTTTTATTTTTGCCATTATTGTTTCAAAAATATTTAAAAGAATTTTTCCTCCCCAAATAAAAAAAGGAGAAATAAATGCCGGTTAAAGAAATTTGTGAAATACTTTCGCTCTGGGCGCTTCCGGCTGTAATACTGATTATTTTAACTGCCGCATTAATAAAAAAAGTTCCTGTTTATGAAACATTTATTGAAGGTGCAAAGGACGGAGTAAAAGTAAGTTTTAATATTGTACCTTATCTTGTTGCAATAATTGTTGCAATATCAATGTTAAGAGCCTCGGGCGCAATAGATGCTTTATCGTTTTTATTGTCGGATATACTGTCAAAATTAAGATTTCCTGCCGATATTCTTCCTCTTGCGATAGTGCGTTCTTTGTCGGGAAGCGCGGCACTGGGTGTATTTTCCGACATCATTGCCAATAATGATGTTAATTCTTATACTTCAAAACTTGCCGCAATAATGCTTGGAAGTTCCGAAACAACATTTTATGTATTAACGGTTTATTTTGGTGCTGTCGGTATAAAGAAATTCAGATATGCTCTGTTAACGGGTTTATGCGCTGATTTAGCGGGGATAATAATGTCGGTAATAGTTGCAAGATTCTTTTTTGGATAATAAAATTTTTATTTTATAATAAACATGCTGATAAAATTACGGCAGTTAACCTGCTATGAACTATGGTAATGTATTTATGTAATCGGGAGTTTATTATGAGTGAAAAAGATAAAATGCTAAAAGGCGAGCCTTATGATGCATATTATGATGAAGAACTTGCTAAAGAACGTTCAAATATAAAAAAAATGTGTTTTGAATATAATTCTATTCCTCCGTCTGAGAGGGAAAAAAGAGATAAATTGATAAAAAAGATTCTTGGCAAAACAAAAGAGAAGCTGCATATAGAATCAAATTTTTATTGTGATTACGGCTATAATATAGAAGTCGGTGAAAAATTTTATATAAACCATAATTGTGTAATTTTAGACTGTGCAAAGGTGAAATTCGGAGATAATGTTGTTATAGGACCTAATTGCGGATTTTATACCGCTATACATCCTTTAGACGCAAAAACAAGAAATACAGGTATAGAGTGGGCAAAACCCATTACGGTCGGTGATAATGTGTGGATTGGCGGAGGCGTTACCGTCCTGCCGGGTGTTACTATTGGTTCCGGCAGCGTTATAGGTGCAGGCAGCGTCGTAACAAAAGACATTCCTTCAAATGTTGTTGCGGTGGGTAATCCTTGCAAAGCTATAAAAGAAATAATTCAAAATGACTGATGTATTTAATAATAAAATCAATATCCTGAAAGCTCTGGCGATTATGGTAATAGTTTCCGGTCATTTGGAATTTTCTTTAATTCCTTTTTTCCCGCCTTTCTCTTTTCATCTGGCTTTATTCTTTTTTATTTCCGGATATCTTTTTAATGATAAATATCTCGGAAATGAGTATGAGTTTATTGTGAAAAAAGCTAAAAGGCTTTTAGTTCCGTATTTTTTATATACCGGATTTTATTTTATTGTAACCGTCATTATTGCAAAATTAACGGGTAAATTCTGGGGAATGCCGGTTACTTTCCGTAATTATATACTTACTCCGTTTTTAAACGGTCATGAGCTTGATTTATCCTGTCCGTTATGGTTTGTTACACAGCTTTTTATTACTATGATTTGTTTCCTGTTTATTTTTAAAAAACTGAAAGAATTTAAGATAAAAAAATGGGTTTGTTTATGTTCTTTCTTTGTCTTGGCAGTTTTAGCGACCGCACTTTCTTCTTTCAGGCATGATGAATTTATGCTTGTTGTAATTAGAACATTATTCTCTTTATTTTTTGTATATACAGGATATTTTTTTAAAAATCATATCGAGAACAAAGTTAATATTTTTGGTTATAAATGGCTTTTTGGGGTTTTGATATTGCAAAGTATATTGTGGCTTACAAATAAGGATTATACCCCGCAGGATGGTATAGGTTTAAGCTATGTTCTTGTATGGGGCGAGTTTGATGACATATTAATTCCTGTTTTAACAAGTTTGACAGGAATATGGGCTGCAATGTTTTGTGTTGACAGAATATATCCTTACATAAAAGATAACAAATTTTTTTATCAAATGGGAAAAAATACTTATCATATAATGGCAAATCATGTATTTATTATGTATTTAATAACTGCAGCGCTGCTTTATATAAAAGGTATTCCTATTGATGTAAAAAATGCGCATGATATTTACTGGATCTATAATCCTTTAAAAACTACTTATTTTTATTTCATAATAACAATGGTCTTAAGCACATATAGCGGAGTCTTTCTGAACTTTATTAAAAACATTTTTATAAAACAAACTTAATTGTCCGAGAAAAAATTCACGATAAGCCGGAGGCGTGAGTGAATTTTTTTTACAAAACGAACAGCAGAACCGCAGGTGATGCTTGTGAGCTTGTATCCGCCGCAGTGTAGCTGCCAGGTGAGTGGTGTTTTGAAAAGCGGATTGCGAGCAGAGGGTGCAGCCGGGTCGGCTTGCGAAGAGCAAGACGAGCAGAGCTAAAACCCGTTTAATGCGAGCAACCAAGCAGGTGAGCAACTGGACGGCGACGGTGAGTCGGCGGTAGGTTGCGATACTAGATTATTCTTTTAAATATTTATCAATTGCATCAAGTATTGTATCTGTTTTAATTTCTTCCATGCAGGGGGCATAAATTTTGTTTGAAATTTTAAGATATTTGCATTTTCTTCTGTTGCAGGGAACACACTTTTTATTTGATATTATATTTATTCCGTTTGAATAGCAGCCAGTACGGCGTGCCGGCATGGAGCCGTATAATCCGACGGACTTTATACCAAGTGCGGTTGCAATGTGCAAAGGTCCTGAGTCTCCGGATATCATTAAATCAGCTTGGGATATAACGGCGCAAGAATCCTCCAGAGAGAGCTCTCCTATAAAATTAACCGAATTTTTAATATTGTTTAAGGGGGATAAAAAATCTCTGTCTTCTTTTGCTCCGTTTAAAATTATTGTGCCGGAATATTTTTGTTGAATTTTATTACCAAGTTCAATCCATCTATCAACGGGATACGTTCTGCCCTGCCTTTTTGAAAACATTCCTCCGGCATTTATAACAATAAAAGGACGTTTAAATTGTTTCAGACGTTCTTTTGCTCTTAGAGTTGTTTCTTTTGAAAGATATATTTTTAAATTCTTTTCTTCTTTCATATCTGGAAAGGCTTTTAATCCTGTTTGCCAGAAATTTTTAACTGCGTGAACTTTAAAATCTTTTTTGTATATGAATTCTTTCTTAATCCCTGCAAGAAAAACAAGAAGCCGGATTTTAAAAGAAGGCTGCAAATTAATTGCTGCATCATAATTTTCTTTTCTTAATTCTTTTGCCAGATTAAACGTATAATGTGAAAAAGGCTTGAATTTTTTATCAACCGGTATTACTTTTTCAACAGAAAAATCATTTTTAAGCATAAAATCCAGAATAGGATCAGTCATATAATGAATTTGGACATCAGGCGCCGTGTTTTTAATTGAATGTATAAGCCCTGTAGTGTGGACTACATCTCCTATTGCTCCTGTTCTTATAACAAGGATTTTTTTAATTTTATTTTCTTTCATAACAGTCATTATATGATAAAAAACTAATTTATTATACTTTAACCGGCGAAAGAGTTTCTATATATTTAACTGCACTGTTTGCGGCAACGGCGCCGTCTGCTGCGGCTGTTATTACCTGCCTGAGCGGAGTATCTCTTACATCGCCTGCGGCATATACTCCTGAAACAGAAGTCTGCATATAAATATCCGTTTCTATAAATCCTTGAGGATTTTGTTTTATCTGCCCGTTAAAACTGTCAACATTGGGACTGAACCCTATGTACGGGAAGACTCCGTCCACCTTTAATTCTTGATTTTGCTGTGTTTTTAAATCTTTTATTATTAGTTTTTCAACAGTATTTGTTCCTTGTATTTCTAAAGGTACAGCGCTTAGTATAAATTCAATTTTATCATTTGAAAAAGCGCGCTGCTGAATGATTTTATCCGCTCTTAGCTCATCTCTTCTGTGAATTATATATACTTTTTTTGCAAATTTTGTAAGATATATTGCTTCTTCAATAGCGGAATTGCCGCCGCCTATAACGGCAGTTATTTTATCTTTATAGAAAGCTCCGTCGCAAACAGCGCAGTAGCTTACACCGCGGCTTTTGAATATATCTTCTCCCGGAATGCCGAGTTTTTTTGCCTGTGCACCTGTTGCTATAATTACGGTTTTACTTTTAAATAAAATTTCATCTGTTTCTATTTCTTTAATTTCATTTGTTAAATTAATTTTTTGAATATTAATCATAGGAAATTTATTTATATTAAATTTATCTGCATGTTCTTCAAACTTTTCCATAAGTTCAAAGCCTTCTATTAAGGGAAATCCGGGATAATTTTCTATTTCAAGATAATTAGAAGGCTGCCCTCCGAACATATTTATATCAAGCAGGGCAGTATTAAGATTGCCTCTTGCGGCATATATTGCAGCGGAAAATCCTGCAGGCCCTGCACCCAAAATTATTACATCAAAAAATAATTCCTGTTTATTTGTCATTTTACCTCACTCTTTTTTATAATCCGAGAATCCCTGATATAGGGTCTCCTGTTAGTTTAGTGCCTTTTACCTGATATTCGACGTAATCTTCTTTAATAAGTTTCCCGTCTTTAAATGTCTTTATACTTATTTTATCAACTCCCGTAAAATTGTCACCCTGTAAAGTTAAAATCGGAGTCTCAACAGATTCTTCGTCAGGGTAATATGACCTTTTTTCAAATTTAACCGTATTCCCTTTAACATCATTAACGGTAATATCGGCTCTTGCCCCTGAAAGAGGGTTCATAAGAGTTATTATATCGCCCTGCCGTCTTAAAGTCCATATATCTATGCTTTTGGAATCAAAATATTCTTTATTTGTACTTTTTGTGCACACGGATATAACTTTCCAGTCACCGAAAAATTCGTTTGGGACTTTATCCGTCATAGCTACATTTCCTTCTATTACTGTTGCAAAAGAAGCTGAAATGCATACATACACTGCTATAAATAAACTTAATAATATCTTTTTCATATAATCTCTTTAATAATATTTTCTAAAAAATCAAATCATTGTTTATAATATTTAAAATTTTTTGCTGACTGTCATAAAACTGCTGATAAAAGAATTAGCCGCAGTTATTGATTCAAAATTAATTCATATAAGCACTTACAAGTTTTTTAACTTCATTTGCGGGGACGGCAAAACCTATCCCTATATTAGATTTATTGTTATCGGGATTAAAAATTGACTGGCTTATACCGATAACTTCACCGTTAGCATTTAAAATAGGGCCGCCGGATGATCCGGGATTTATGGCTGCATCTGTTTGTATTTTGTTTCTTTCATAATCTATTCTTGAAACAATGCCTGTCGTAAGTGTCCCGTTAAAACCGAAGGGATTTCCTATTGCAAGAACTTTCTGTCCTACTTTTACCATTGATGAATCTCCCAATTTAATTGTAGGAAGCGGATTATTCGGATGAATTCTTAAAAGCGCCAGATCTGAGTTCTTTTCGGGAGAATCTAATATTTCTGCTTTATATGTTTCTCCTTTAGATGTTGTAACTTCAATATAAGAAGCATTATCTACAACATGCGAACTTGTTAAAATTATTCCACTCTTATTAATAATACAGCCGGTGCCGCTTGAAAGCCCGTCAACTAACTGAGCTTCCACAAGCACAATAGCCGGATTAATACGCTCGTAAACCGTGACGTTTATGAATTCTTCGCTTCTATATTCATTATCTTTTGAGTATACCGTTTCATTTACTGAAATGCAGCTTATTGAATAAATAAACAAAACAAGTATTACAGACAAAATTTGTATATGTTTCGACATATTACCAACCTGAATCTTTTCACTTTTTATATTTAACATTTATTTTGCATTAACCGCATTAGTAAAAGAGATAGCAGTTTTATTGATTAAAGCAGTTATTATAACTTCAAATTAAGAATAAAATATTGTTATAAAAGTTTGTTTTATTCTATAATTTTATCAGAGGGAATATGGTTAATACAATTTTAAAAGAAAAAAATACGGTCAAATCGATGGAAGATATTGCAGGAAAGGAAAATGTTTTATCTTCTTATGATGAATTATATGCGTATTCTACGGATTCAACAAATATAACAAATCCTGATGAAATAGCGGAAGCTGTAGTTTTTCCGTTAAATACGCAGCAGGTAAGCAAAATTATGCAATATGCATATTTAAATAGTATTCCGGTGGTTGCACGTGCAGCCGGAACAAATGTCTGCGGTGCCTGTCTGCCAAAAAAAGGCGGAATAATTCTTGATTTTGCCAGAATGAATAAAATTATAGAAATTAATAAAAATAATCTTTTTTGTATAGTTGAACCCGGTGTAGTAATTGAGGATTTACAAAAAGCCGTTGAAAAATTTGATTTATTTTACCCTCCCGATCCTTCCAATTTAAAAGTTTCAATGATAGGAGGCAGTATCGGATTATCTTCCGGCGGTCCTCATACTTTTAAATACGGGTCAACAAAAGATTATATTATTGATCTTGAAGTTGTATTGTCAGATGGAACCGTAATGCATACGGGGTCCTCCTGTTCTAAGGATGTAACCGGTTATAATATGACTCAGCTTTTTGTCGGTTCGGAAGGAACATTAGGAATAGTTACAAAGGCAACCGTTAAATTAATTCCCCGTCCCGAAGCGAAAAGAGTTATGCTTGCTTATTATGATTCACTTGAAGATACTTCAAAAACTGTCAATGAGATAATTTCAAATTTAATAACTCCGTCCGTTATTGATTTAATAGACCAAAATACAATAAAAACAATAGAAAGCTTCTATCCGTGCGGAATGCTGACGGATAAAGCAGCTGCTTTGCTTATTGAAATAGACGGTTTTAAAGAAAATCTGGATAAGCAGTATGAGAAAATAATTGAGATATGTAAAAGGAATAATTCTTCTTATATACAAACGGCATCAACAAAGGAAGAAGAAGAAAAAATATGGGTATCGCGCCGTTCTTCTTTCGGTGCAACGGCAAAACTCGCTCCAAATGTGGTTACGGAGGATGTAGTTGTACCAAGAGAACATATTGTTGAGCTTGTAAACGGAATTAAACAAATTTGTGATAAATATAATCTAAAAACCTGTATTATGGGGCATATCGGCGACGGCAACATACACCCGAATATTGCTCTTGATTTAAGAAATCCGGCAGAATTGAATAATTTTAAACAGGCTAAAAAGGAACTCTTTGAACTGGCATTGTCTTTAAACGGAAGATTATCGGGCGAGCACGGAATCGGCTGCGAGAAGTCCGAATTTATTGAAAAAGCGCTTGACCCTAATAATTTAAATTGCATGAAACAGATAAAAAAACTTTTTGACCCTAAAAATATTTTAAACCCCGGGAAAATTTTTTAAGAGGATATAACAATGACATACTGCATAATAAATTGCACAACGGCAAATAAAGAAGATGCCGTAGAAATAGCAAAATATCTTGTTCAAAAAAAATTAATAGCCTGCTGCAATATTATTAACGGAATAACCTCCGTATATTGCTGGAAAAATGCTATGCAGCAGGAAGAAGAAACGCTTATGATAATGAAGACAAAAATATCTTTATATAAGCGGGTTGAGGAGGAAATTAAAAAAATACATAAATATGAAGTTCCGGAAATTATCTGTCTGCCTTTAAAAGACGGCAGCAGTGAATATTTAAACTGGATAGATGAACAAACGGAAAGTTAATATATGTGGAAAAATCTGCAATTATACTGCATGAGCAAGCTTAAACTGCCTGTTATTGCGGGATGTATGTTAATTCTGGCAGGTATAATTGTAATTCTGTATTTTAACTAAATATTTTCATATAAATCTTTGAAATAAATATGATAAAAGAACTGAGAAACTTATATATTAATACTCTCAGAACATTATCTTGCCTGTTTGATACATTCATATCCATATGAAAAGATTCCGAAATACTCTTCGAGCATCCTCCCTTGTAAGCTCCCTTTTAGTCGACAACAAGAGGATCTGTAAATTTTGGGATGACATATAAATTTGAGAGGAAAAGTGAACATGGAATGACATAATAAACTAACCTGTCATGCTGAACTTGTTTCAGGGTCTAACCGGATTGATGTTATAGCTATTAGGTAGCAAGATTTCAAACAAAATTTGAAAAGACATAACAAATTCTGCATAAAGTTGCGGCAAAATGTTATATAAGCTACAATCAGGTAAAAGGAGTTATATTATTTTTATTCTTAAAAGAAAAGAGCCTGAATATACAATTAAAATGCACTATGACAGAACAAAACCTTTAACAAAGAAAAATGTCATAGAATTTATTAAATCTCTCGGAATTGAAGTCAGAACAAATACAAAAGCTCGCGGCAATCAGGGTTTATATCAAAAAAACAGGATAGACATTTCACGCAGTCTCAAAGATGATAAAGCTATAGAAGTTCTTGTCCATGAATTTGCACATCATATCCACTATAAAATAGATAAAAATTTTTCAAAAAACGGCGGCTCTCTTGAAACTCTTTTCAAGACAAATAACATTGAAGAAATACGAACTGAACTTATTAATGTTACCAATCTGACGGATAAAAATTCGCGTTTGAAAATTTTTCTTGAGGCAAAAGAAGAAACATCTAAAACCATAAAAGGTATGCAAAGCGCTATTAAACGTGATTATCCGGAGTTCTTACGCTCAAAAAAATTTCCGCAGTTTGAAAGCTACATAAAAAATTCCGAAGCAAAATATCTTGTGAAATACGATGCTGTAAGAATTATGCAGGGATTTTTCTTTAAAAAAGAAAAAATTTTGACCGTTAAAAATCTGGAAAATGATTTTCCCGATATGCCAAAAGCTTTTCAATTGTATATAAGGCTGTGTTCACAGCAAAGGAAACAGGCAAAAATTGCAAGGAGAATTAACAAATTAAATAAATACTATGAAAAACCGACAGAACTTTTTGCAAGATTTGTACAGGGTTATTTTTCGGCGCCTGAGACGGTTTCGTCCATTGCGCCTTTAAGCACGAAGCGCTTTAACGAACTTTTAAAATCAGGTCATTATAAAGAGTTAAAAGATTTATTTGAAATATTTAAAAACTAATAAATATTTACCAATTGTTTCTCAACTTGATATAATCATCCGTCAGTTTAAGAATTTTTCTCTTTAGATTTTTTGATAATCTTTGCATTAAAAGCGCAAGATTTGAAATATCAGTGTTAAATCCTGCATCTGTATTTTGAATTTCTTCATATATGTAGGAAATAAGCATTTTTAGCATATCTGCATCAATACTGATGTAAGTTATTTGAGATTCAATTTTATCAATAAATTCTTGATTATACTTCATATTATACCTCGTTATAACTTTGTTATATTAATGTTAAATATACCATATTGTAATTATATTGTAAAGTATTTGTTAGTACGATGTAAATATTTTACAGGATAAATATGAAACGAAAACTTTTAAAAGTAGGCAACGGCTGGGCGGTATTTCTTCCCAAGGTATTAATAGAACTTTTAGATATAAATCCTGAAACGGACCAGATAGAAATGGAAGTGCAGAATAAAGTTCTGACAATTCAAAAAAGCAAAGAGAAATAAATATTGGACAGTAAGCCTGTAGCTGCTGTGAACTTTAATATATTATGTCCGAACAAAATTTCACGATAAGCGGATTGCGGGCAGAGGGTATAGCTTATTCGGCTTGCGAAGAGCGAAATTCCGGACGGACGGAGTAAAACGAGTCCGAAAAGCAAATGCAAAGCTGACGGCAACGAAGTGAAGTCAGCGGAAGCAATGAGCGTAAAGGAATTTCAAGACAGCAAGACGAACAGGGCAAAAACCCGTTTAATGCGAGCAGCCAAGCAGGTGAATATTAAAGTGGAAATGTTGAATTTTCGCTTTAATACGACACTGGATTATATTTACGAATTCATTTTGAAATCTTACCAATCAGGAACAAAAACATTAAGCCGGTCAGATGCTGAAACAGTCTTGAATTTTCCTTACGGCTCAGGCAATCCGCTTCTTGGATTTGCTTTGCGCTCACAGAACTTCGCCTGCGGGGCTTTGCCCCCTGTCGGTTTTTTCTGTTCGCTTACCGGACTCGTTTCACTCCGTCCGTCCGCAAATCCGCTACATTCCGTAAAAACTTTTTAGTTTTTACTTCATTTCACCTGCCTCTCGCCTTTTCGGCATTTCGCTTCGCTTCAGCCTGCGGAAAATTCGCAGTTCAGCATGACAGCTTACGGAAAATTCGCAGTTCATGATTACAATTTGTTCTTTATGTCATCCCAAATGTTTAATGTCATCCCGAACCCGTTTCGGGATCTTACCGGTTTGAAACGAAAGCTTCAAGATGGCAAGATACTGAAACACCGGGTAGGGCATAAAATCACGTTTCGACATTGTCTCAACGGATTTTGCAGCCAGTTCAGTATGACAAAAATTTTGATTCGCTTGATCAAATACATTTAGAATGACCACTTGCGGAAAAATCCACAGTTCATGATTACAATTTGTTCTTTATGTCATCCCGAACTCGTTTCGGGATCTTACCGGTTTGAAATGAAAGCTTCAAGATGGCAAGATACTGAAACACCGGGTAGGGGCATAAAATCACGTTTCGACATTGTCTCAACGGATTTTGCAGCCAGTTCAGTATGACAAAAATTTTGATTCGCTTGATCAAATACATTTAGAATGACCACTTGCGGAAAAATTTGCAGTTCAGATTACAATTTGTTCTTTATGTCATCCCAAATGTTTAATGTCATCCCGAACTCGTTTCGGGATCTTACCGGTTTGAAACGAAAGCTTCAAGATGGCAAGATACTGAAACACCGGGTAGGGGTATAAAATCACGTTTCGACATTGTCTCAACGGATTTTGCAGCCAGTTCAGTATGACAAAAATTTTGATTCGCTTGATCAAATACATTTAGAATGACCACTTGCGGAAAAATTTGCAGTTCAGATTACAATTTGTTCTTTATGTCATCCCAAATGTTTAATGTCATCCCGAACTCGTTTCGGGATCTTACCGGTTTGAAATGAAAGCTTCAAGATGGCAAGATACTGAAATAAGTTCGGAATGATATGAAAAATTCAGAAGAATATGAAGAACTATCTTCAATAGTAATATTATCCGGAAATAACAATTTCCCCTTGAATAACTTTATTTTCTAATGCCTAAGA